>JAUYAR010000153.1 GCA_030693415.1 Candidatus Cloacimonadaceae bacterium
TCATTAACCGAAGCCCACAGTGAATTATGCTGGTCTCTTACATGAGATACCTGTTTTCTGGAGAGCCGTATGCGGGAAAACCGCACGTACGGTTCGGAGGGAGGGGAGCCAGTAATGGATAACTCCCCTACCCCTATCATAGGTGTCTATATGGCTTACCTCATCTCTCCTTTAAAGTGAGACGTGCAAACGTAGGCTCAGTTTCTTGTCGCCGCCGCGCGGAAGAACCTTTTCGTTTCGGTTCCCAGCGGCATGCTCCATCTGGTCGGTTCTGCGGGGGCAAAAGTTCCCTGTAAAGTGAAATCCGTGAATAGGGCATTAGGATCGGAAGCAGAGAAAATCCGGTAGGAAACGGCATTCACCACGGGAGAGATATTGATAATGATCTGTGCGCCCATGATATCGATCGTGACGAGGCTTTCCACATAAGCGGTGATGGCGATGGCGGAGGAGATCAGATTCGCCGAATAGCTGATCTCGGAGGAATTGATCGTGATGCTGAAAGACGCGATGTTATTATCAAAATCCGTGCCGTCAAAAGCGAGGGTGAGCATTGCTGTGATCGTGCTCAGATACTGAACTGATGCAACGCTTAACCCCGCGGGGGCGTTGTTTAACGTGAAGTTGCTCAGCAGCAGGACGTTGTCTGTAAAGCTCGTGTTCGAGAGCGTGATTGAGATGGTGACATTATTCAGGTTATATTCATTCAGGGGGGCTGAAGGAGTGATAGTTGCCATAACCGCAGGCGAATAAAGAATTACGCGCTTGAAGGGTGAATACATACTGTAGCCGCTAATGAAGTAGGAGCGCAACCGATAATAGTAGGTATTGGAGTTGGATAGCCCCGAGATCACTTTTGAGGTGGTCAGCAAGGCATCATAGTTCGCGTATCCGGTCACGAAATTGGTAAAGAGACTGTCGGTCGCCACCTGCAGGAAGTATTTGGTGGCGGATATCGGAGTGGACCAATTTGCCGTGAAACCCGTCTGGGAAACGTTGGTGGGGTTTTGCGGGACGGGAGACCAGAGATAGTGGGCATAGAGCGGTTCGTCGATGAAGGGATTGCGGTTTCCCTGCCGTTCGAAGATGCGGTTATTTCTCTGCATTTCACGGGGGTCCGGCGGGTCTTGTATGTGCCAATTGAGCAGGGTTGAAAGCTTGCCGTAGTTTGGTCCGCTTGTGTTTGTCTGATCTAATATCTCCAGGTTATATGAGGTGTCCGTGGCTTCATAGCGCACCGCCATATACATGATCATGCGTGCCACGTCGCCTTTGTCCTGAGTCCGCGGTTCCCAAGTATAGGTTGAGGTGTAGCATCCTGTGTCTCCGGGATATCCGGGATAAGGAGAGCCGTCGGTATAGAGCGTTCCGCCGTTGTCAAAATCCTTGTTGCCTTTGGCGGAATTGACCGTGGAATCACAGGGACGCAAGTGATGCAAATCCGTGCCGCCTGGAGGGACTTCTCCAAGGTCACCGTGGCTCTGGCTCCAGGTGTGTTCTCTGTTCCACTGGGTGGTGCCGCCGCCATAGAAAGTTTTGGGCACGCTCCATCCGGTATAAATCTCGATGATATTGTCCGTGTTGTTGGGGTCTTCATCGGTGTATGGGAGCTGTGTCCAGAGCGCGTCGTAGGAATATCTGGTGGTGTGGGTTGTTCGCAGCAGGAGGTGAAGGTTGGTTTTAAGCGTCGAGCCGAAACCGCTGATGTCCGCATAATATCCTGTGCTCTGGGTATTCGTCGTGGTGGCGGAGAGGGGATTGTTTGCCGCGGTGGTGACGTTGTAGAGCGTGTATGCGCCGGTTCCGTTGTATTCGTAGATGCGGAACCAATAAGTGGTGTTTGGCATCAGGTTCGAAACTGAGCAGCCGTTGATGGGAGCGCCTTCGATGATCTGGGTGGCACCGTTAAAAACCACTTGTTCGCCGGAGCCGGAATAAATTGGATTCGCAGCGGGATAGCTGCCATCCGCGGGAGCGTTGAAACTATTTGTCGTATTGATCTTGACCATCCGGCGAGCGCCATTTCCGGGAGTCCATTCGAGAGTGATCTCAAAATTGGCAGAGTAAGCGACGATACTCGAAGCCTGGATCGTGGGTCTTACAAAAGTTTCGCTGCCGGAAAACTCATGCGCGCCAAGATAAGAAAAAGTGTCCTGGGGATACATATTCCACTGCGTAGTAAGGGTCGTGAAAGCGAATTGGCCCGTCCCTGTGGGATTGATTGTCACTCCGGATGAGACTTCCGGTTTGCGCTGCAAGGTTCGATCGAACGTTGTATATCCTCCATCCCCCGTCCAGGCGGTTCCGGGATCGTTTCCGACCACCCCGAAAATGTCCACAAAGGAGTTATCCGATATTTTTCTCAACACCAGGGCGTCGTTGCCGTTGAAGTTCGTCACTGCGTGGGTGATGTTGGCAATGGAGAGGATCGCCTGTGCGGCTAATGAATTACCGATCACATAGACCCTGCCGTGATCGAGGTTTCCGCTCAGAATCAGAGAACTGGTGGGTGTGGACGCTCCGTTGGCATAGAGCTCCACCTTGTATTGGGAGAGGTCGATAGTTGCCCCGGTGCCATTGAAAATCTCAAGCGCCTTGTTGCTGCTGCTTCCCTCGATGTATTCTGAAAAGAAGAGATTGGAGGCATAGCTTGATGCTCCGGACACGGTTCCGACCACACCAAGGTTTTGGGTCAGTGCTCCAGTGCTGCTGTGGATGATGCTTGCACCAAAAGTTCCGGCAAGGATTCCGGTCATTCTCACCAGTATTTGTCCGTTGAAAGTTGGAGGCAATGAGACGGAGCCTACGTAAGACGTTCCGCCGTTATGAGATATCTCGAATCCGTTGGGGACGGTGATGAGGATGTTATCACTGAGGTCGCTGCCGGAAAGCGAATAGCTCTGCGGCGTGGAAGGAGTGCCCTGGGTTGTCTGGAAAGGGATGAGCTCGGCGTTGATGATGATTTGGGGATTCAAGATGAAAGTGGTGTTGATATCGATGTCCGTGATGCCGATCTGGCGTCTGGTGTTGGTGGTTCCGGTGCTGGTGGTGAACCAGGTAATAGTGATGATCTCCCCAGGAGCGATGTTTAATCCGCTGATTACGGTGCTGCGCAAGGCGTTGATTCCATCCGCGGTAGAATATTCGAGCTCCGGGATCACGGTGCCGTTCACCCTCACGATCCATTTTGGCGTGCCAGGTTGATCGACACGCGCCACTCTGCCCATATAGCTGAAATTGAATCTGGTGACCGTGTTTCCGGTCTGATTTTGCAAGCGGAGCGTGGCAGTGAGGTTGATGTTCGGAGCCGAAGCAGTGAGTTGCATGCCGAAAACTCCGTTGCCGCGCAAACCGCCGGTGCTACCAGTGCCAAAATCTCCGAGATAGCTGTAGGTATCGCTCAAAGTCCAACCGAAGGGGAGGGTCGCCAGACTTACAAAGGACGCGAAGTTTTCCTGATAGCCACCGGCCCCGTAAGGGATCACGGGAGAGCTGACGTTCCCGCTCACACCAAGAAGACCGATCGTTCCGCCACCCGAGTGAGTGATGTTTTCCGAGCTATAAGTGCCCGCTTGCAAGCCGGCTTTCAATCTCGCGTAAAGCGTGGTGGTGGAAATGGTTCCGCTATTGTAGGGGAGGTTGAATCCAGTGGAAAAGGTGCTGTTGTCCGTCGAGATTTCAAAGCTGGCGGAGGCGCTGACACTGATGTATCCGGTGGAGAGGCTCAGGTTTATCGCGCTGATCTGATAGGACTGGGATACGGAAGGACCCTGTCCCAGCACGTAGGCAAAGCCGGATAAAATATTGGGATTGAGGATGATCGCAGGCTCCGCAGGCACGAAATCGGTGAGGGTGATGTCGTCGATGTTCATGCGATTATTGCTCGTTCCGGTTTCAAGGACGGATTTGATTCTGATCCTCGCGGTGCCGGAGATGTTCACTTCGGCAGAGAATATCTGTATATCCGCATTGGCGGTGAAGTTTGCACCCGCCTGGATCCAAGTGACTCCGTTGTCTGCGCTGTGTTCGGCTTTCCATGCACGCTGGGTGTCGATTGCGTTGTATCTGCGGTATTTGAAACTCAGCGTGCCGATGCCGTTGTCCTTGTTGGCAAGCATGGTCATCACGCTGATGCCATAGCCTCGCAACCTGGCGGAGCGGATTCCGTTGATCAGTTCTGCGGTTTCGGTGCCGATCAACACTTCGTTCAGGTTCCACTGGATTCCGCTGAGAGTAACGGTTTCCGAAGCATAGGCGGTTTTCGTCTCGCCGGTGCCTTCAAAATTCACGACGTATTGTCCGGTGATGATCGAAGCAGTCAGCAGGACAAGCATAATTAGCATCATTTTCTTAAACATTTTATCATTCCTTAGTTTGCGATATTAAATCTATGTATAACAATATACTCCGCGTTTTTAAAAAGTCCAGTTCCAATTTGAACAAGAACCTGCATCGCGAAGGTGGCGAGCCACAAAACTGAGCCCGCGATAACTGTCAACTGCAAACTGGGGATTTCCTGGGAGAAGATGATATGGGTCTGTCCTCCCCTTCTCCCGTCAAAAGTCCTCGCGTGTGTGACACCCGCGCATACGCTATGTGATCGATACCGGTGTGGAGCATTTCCGGCGATGCCCGCATAAATGGCTGTGTGGTCGGTTTATGCCTCATGGAAGCATAAAATCAGACTCGCGCGGTCAAGGCGCTTGACAATATTCGCGGCTATTTTTTCGTGGTTTTCAAGACATCAGTGCATAGAGTGAAGAGAAAAAATTATTGACAAAAAACAGGTGCTCAAATTGATTGGCAAAACATGCCGCCGATGTAGCTCAACGGTAGAGCAATTGATTTGTAATCAATAGGTTGGGGGTTCAACTCCCTTCATCGGCTCCATAGTTGTGGACAGGTGGTCGAGTGGTTAATGGCACTGGGCTGTAAACCCAGCGACGCAAGTCTGCGGAGGTTCAAATCCTTCCCTGTCCACCATATTTTTCAAGATGTGAAGCGGGAGTAGCTCAGTTGGCTAGAGCATCAGCCTTCCAAGCTGAGGGTCGCGGGTTCGAACCCCGTTTCCCGCTCCATTTTTTTGAGACCTGAGCAGCGTATAAAAAAAGCTCATGTAGCTCAGCAGGTAGAGCACCTCCTTGGTAAGGAGGAGGTCATCGGTTCGAATCCGATCATGAGCTCCAGACCTTTTTTTAAGTATGGAATGCAATCTGGGAAACCTGATTGAAGGTGGCGGTTTTGTCTTTGCCGGACAAGCCCGACGCCACTTTTCCATAAGGATTGAAAACAACATAAACACGACATGGAATGAGAATTCCAGGAGGAACAATGGCAAAACAGAAATTCGTACGTAACAAGCCACACGTCAACGTTGGTACGATTGGTCACATCGACCATGGCAAAACGACGCTCACCGCAGCGATTACTTTGTATTTGAGCAAGAGTGGCGGCGCTACATTCCGTTCTTTCGATAGTATCGACAACGCACCGGAAGAGAAAGCCCGCGGTATAACTATCGCAACAGCACACGTCGAGTATGAAACCGCAAATCGCCACTATGCCCATGTGGACTGCCCGGGTCATGCCGACTATATCAAAAATATGATCACCGGTGCCGCTCAGATGGACGGTGCCATCCTCGTCGTAAGCGCCTATGACGGACCCATGCCCCAGACCCGCGAACACATCCTGCTCGCCCGTCAGGTCGGTGTGCCAAGTATCGTCGTTTTCATGAATAAGTGCGACCTCGTCGATGACGAAGAGTTGCTTGATCTCGTGGAAATGGAAGTGCGTGAGCTGATCGAGAAGTATGACTTCCCGAGTGACGTTCCCGTGATTCGGGGATCAGCCTTGAAAGCCCTCAACGGGGATCCCGAAGGCGAAGCCCAGATCCAGGAACTGATGGACGCGGTCGATTCCTATATTCCGATACCCCCACGCGCCACCGACAAACCTTTCCTGATGCCCGTTGAAGACGTATTTTCGATTCCCGGTCGCGGCACCGTTGCCACCGGCAGAGTCGAACGCGGCGTCATCAAGGTCGGCGATAAGGTCGAACGCGTCGGTATTCGTGACACCCTCGAAACCACCTGCACCGGAGTCGAAATGTTCCGCAAGCTTCTTGATGAAGCCCAAGCCGGAGACAACATCGGCATCTTGCTTCGCGGCTTAGCGAAAGACGACATGGAGCGCGGCATGGTTTTGGCAAAGCCGAAATCGATCAAACCCCACACCAAATTCATCGGCCAGACCTACATTCTGACCAAGGACGAAGGCGGACGCCACAAACCCTTCCAGACCGGCTACCGTCCCCAGTTCTATTTCAGAACCACGGACGTGACCGGCAGCCTTGAGCTTCCTGAAGGCGTCAAAATGGTCTTGCCCGGCGACAATGTGGAAATCACCGCCGAACTGATCACCCCCATCGCCATGGAACAGGGACTTCGTTTCGCCATCCGCGAAGGCGGACGCACCATCGGCAGCGGCGTGGTTTCATCCGTAATCGACTAATCCCGCGGGATCAAAAATGAGAGATATCATCATCCTTGCCTGCGAAGAATGCAAGAATCGTAATTATACGACTACTCGCAACAAACGCAAGCATCCGAACCGAATGGAGCTGAAGAAATTCTGCCCCAGTTGCCGGAAACACACAGTTCACAAACAGCGCTAAGCGCCTGAAATAGTGTTGCAGGACAGTAGTTCAACTGGTAGAGCACCGGTCTCCAAAACCGGGGGTTGCGGGTTCGATTCCTGCCTGTCCTGCCACTTCGATCAGCGCCACGCCGTAAAAAACGATAAGATTGGTATAAAATGAAAATCGAGAAAATCACTCGCTTTTTCCGTGATGTTCGCTCCGAAATGAAATCGGTAACCTGGCCCTCATACGACGATCTGAAAGAAGGCACTACCGTGGTGATAGTGATGTCCACGATCGTGGCGATCTTTCTGTCCCTCGTAGATCTGGGTTTCAATAATATAATCAACCTGTTGTTCTAAGTTTATGTCAAGCATGAAATGGTATGTGCTCCATACCTACTCGTCCCATGAAAACAAGGTGAAGACCGCGATCGAAAAGGGTCTGGAAGGAACCGGCTTGAGAGATCTGGTAGGTCAGATCCTCGTGCCCGTCCGTAAGACTTTTATCATCAGGGAAGGCAAAAAGATCGAACGTGAGCGCAAGCTCTTCACCAGCTATGTGATCATCGAAGCGGAACTGACGCCGGAGCTCAAGACTTATATTTTGGGCATTGCCGGGGTCACGAAGTTTCTGGGACAAAGCAAAGATAAGAAAGATCCCATCGCCCTGCCTGAAGACGAAGTCAATAGACTGCTCGGCATCGGCGACCGGGATATGGATGCCAAAACCTTCAGCTTTATGCCGGGAGACATGGTCCGCGTGATCGCGGGACCCTTCACGGATTTTGAAGGCATCGTGCAAAAGGCTGCAGACGATGGAACCAAGCTGGTGATCGACGTCACCGTATTTGGCAGAAGGACTCCGGTGGAGCTCAACGCCAATCAGGTCGAGCTGATCAAGAAATAAATGTTATTATATAGAGGTAGATAAAAATGGCAAATCCAAAAAACGTAGCCGTGATAATTAAACTGCAGCTTCCCGCTGGGAAAGCCACACCCGCACCGCCGGTCGGTCCCGCTTTGGGGCAGGCAGGGGTCAATATCCCGGAATTTTGCCGTCAGTTCAATGAAAAGACCGCAGACCAGCCGGGAATGGTGTTTCCCGTCGTCATCTCAGTTGCAAAGAATAAGTCATTCACTTTTGAGATCAAGACGCCGCCCGCGGCGATCCTGATCAAAAAAGAAGCTGGGCTGGCAAAAGGCTCCGCCACACCGAATAAAGCCAAGGTCGGAAAGATTTCCCGGGATCAGTTGCGCAATATCGCTCAGCTTAAGATCCAAGATATGAATTGTAATACCCTTGAATCCGCTATGAGTATGATCGCAGGCACTGCAAGGAGCATGGGCGTCGTGGTAGAAGACTGATGCTTCCTATGCAGGAGAACGTATTCATAAAGGAGAGTCAATGAAACATAGTAAAAGGTACAGCCATGCCTATTCGATGTATGATCGCCAGAAACGATTTGATCTCGACGAAGCCTTGAAGATTTTGCAAGCCCTTCCGGCTTCCAAATTTGACGAGACGGTCGAAGTTCATTTCAATCTTGGCGTTGATCCTCGTAAAGCCGATCAGCAGATCCGCAACTCGCTTGTGCTTCCCCACGGAACGGGGAAGACCGTGCGCGTTCTCGTATTTGCCGAAGGCGACAAGGCAGAGGAAGCCAGAAAAGCTGGCGCCGATCACGTTGGATTGGATGAACTCATCGATAAGATCTCGGGCGGTTGGTTCGATTTCGATATGGTGATCGCCACTCCAAACCTGATGGCACGTATCGGTAAACTGGGAAGAGCGCTGGGTCCGAGAGGACTGATGCCCAATCCCAAAGTCGGAACCGTGACCATGGACATCACAAAAGCGGTTGACGAAGCCAAGGGCGGCAAGGTGACCTATCGCGTAGATAAGTTTGCCAATTTGCACATCCCCGCTGGCAAAGTCAGCTTCAGTGCGGACAAGCTCAAGATAAACCTCAAAGCCATCCTGTCGGCGATCCTCAAAGAACGCCCCGCCACGATGAAAGGCGTCTTTATCAAGAGCATCACGATCTGCACGACCATGGGACCCGGCATCAAATTACAGGTCGCAAGCGCAACCTTGGAAGCTAAAAGCTAAGGGAGTATGAGAAATGGTTCAAAATGTTAAGTATGACATTGTCAAGAACTTAAAAGACAGAATTAGTGGCGCCAAAGCGATTGTACTGGTGGATTACAAGGGAATTAACATCGAACAGGTCAATCACCTTCGCAGGCAATATCGTGCCAGCAACGTGGATTACTTCGTTCAAAAAAACACCCTCATCAAGTTGGCTCTCAACGATTTGGGGATTACCGAGTTAGACGCTCATTTATTGGGTCCCACCGCGGTGGCGGTTTGTCATATTGACGAAGTATCACCGGCACGGGAGCTGATTAAATTCTTGAAAGAAGTGATGGAAGACGCAGCCTTTCCGAGATTCAAAGCAGGATATGTGGCAGGACACATATTGGACGAGAAAGAGCTCATCGCCCTGGCGAAACTTCCCTCCCGCGAAGAACTCCTCGCAAGAGTGCTGTGCACCGCAAACGCACCGCTCAGCAACTTTGTGGGCGTAGCAAGCGGGATCATCCGCAAATTTGCCCTGGCTGTGGATGCTATAGCAAATAAACAGGCAGAAGCCAGTTAACCAAAATAATTATATATTCCTGGAGGAACAAATGTCCGATAAAAAGCAACAAGTTATTGACCTGATCAAGGAGATGACCGTACTCGAGCTCTCCGAACTGGTCAAACAAATGGAAGATATCTTTGGCGTATCAGCCGCCGCACCCGTCGCCGCAGCCGCTCCTGCCGCAGCCGCTGAAGCCAAAGAAGAACAAAGCGAATTTGACGTGATCCTGACCAGCTCTGGCGACAAGAAAATCAACGTCATCAAAGTCGTGCGCGAAATCACCAAACTTGGCCTGAAAGAAGCCAAAGACCTTGTTGACGGCGCGCCCAAAATGGTTGTCGAAAAAGTCAGCAAAGACGAAGCCGAATCGGTCAAAAAGAAGCTCGAAGAAGCCGGTGCTACTATCGAACTCAAGTAAGGGACACCCTCCCTTCACATACGTCCAAAAAAAGTCCCCAGGGACTTTTTTTGGACTAATTATGCTTAATTATGACACAAGTTTTGATACGATTTGAGAGCCGCCCTCCTGCAATACGGAGAGCCGCCTCATCAGACTTCAGTAGCATGAAACGCACAAGCCAACCTCAAGCATGCGTAGGTTTTAAAGACCTCAAAGGAGTGAGCTTTTGAGAAATATCAAAAGTTATTCCCGTATATCCGCAAGATTTGCCGAGCTGGGAATCCCGGAAGTGGAGATTCCCAATCTTCTGGCAATGCAAGTGGATTCATTCAATGACTTTCTGCAAAAGGATATACATCCTCAGCGCCGGAGCAGAGCCGGGCTGCAAGCCGTTTTCGAGGCTATTTTTCCGATCGAAGACTCTAAGGGGAAGTTCCTGCTGGAATTCATGGAATACAACGTCCTGCAGGAAAAATACACGATAGAGGAGTGCCGCGAACGCAACCTCTCCTATCAGGCCCCGCTGAAAGCGAAAATGCGCCTGAGCATTTTTGAGCAGGTCGAGGAAGTCCGCGAACACAAAGACACGATCGAGCAGGACGTCTTCCTGGGAGAGATCCCGCTCATCACGGAGCAGGGAACCTTCATCGTAAACGGTGCGGAAAGAGTCATCATATCCCAGTTGCAGAGATCTCCAGGGGTTTTCTTCTCCGAAGAAAAACACCCCAGCGGAAAGACGCTATATTCCGCCAAAGTGATACCCTATAACGGTTCATGGCTGGAATTTGACATTGATATCCACGATGTGATGTATGTCCATATCGACAAACGGCGCAAATTGCCGGTGACCATACTATTGCGCGCCATCGGCATTTCCTCAAACGAGGATCTGCGCAGAGTGTTCTACGCAAGTGAAACTCTCAATTTGAAAGAGGCGAAAGGCCGCCATCTCTTTAGCGACGTCAAGGTTGCGGGTAATCCCGAACCGATCGCGATCGCCAATGAAGTTGTTTCGGACAACTTGATCAAAACTCTGGAAACCCACAAGATTAAGCATGTAGAAGTAATCGATTACAATTTCGAAATCGCCCGCAAAGTGCTTGAAAACACTATTGCCAAAGACCCCACCACCGATCATGAAGATGCTCTGAAAAAGATCTACAGCCTGATCCGTCCTGGTGAAGACGCGCCTCTGGAAGCAGCCAGACAACTGGTTGACCGCATGTTCTTCAACGAAAAACGCTATAATCTGGGTGAAGTGGGACGCTATAAGATAAACACGCGTCTCGGCATCAATGTCGATAACAAGGTGCTTACACTGTGCGTGGAAGATTTTGTCCATATCTTCAAAACCCTCATCAATATCTATAACGACCAGGACGAGATCGATGACATCGACAACCTCGCCAACCGGCGCGTACGCACCGTAGGCGAACTCTTGCAGGAGCAATATACTTCCGGCTTGAGCATGGTGGCAAGGATCATCCAGGAACGCATGGCGATCTCCAATACAGACGAGATCACCGTTCACGATCTGGTCAATAGCAACGCCCTTATTTCCGTGGTGCAATCCTTCTTCCTGACTGGTCAACTCTCCCAGTTCATGGAGCAGACCAATCCGCTGGCGGCACTTCGCCACAAAAGGGCATTTTCGGCTCTTGGACCGGGTGGTCTCACAAGAGAGCGCGCCGGTTTCGAAGTGCGCGACGTCCATTCCTCCCACTATGGCAGAGTGTGTCCGATCGAGACACCGGAAGGACCAAACATCGGTCTCATCGTGTCTCCCTCGATCTATTCGCGGATCAATCGTCTCGGCTTTATCGAAACCCCCTATCGCAAGGTGGAAAACGGTTTTGTGACGAATGATTATGACTTCTTCGACGCCGCGCAGGAAGAGAAATATATCATCGCCCAGTCCGACGTCCGCTTGGATGATAAACGCAAGATCATCGATGAGATTATCTTTGCCCGCGAACGTGGAGATTTCATTCAGGTGCGCCCCGAACAAGTTCAATACATGGATGTGTCCCCGCAGCAAATGGTCTCCGTCTCCGCAGCGATGATTCCCTTTCTCGAGCATGACGACGCTAACCGTGCCTTGATGGGATCAAACATGCAGCGTCAGGCAGTGCCGTTGATCAATCCGCAGGCGCCGCTTGTCGGAACCGGCATGGAAAAGATCGCCAGCATGGACACCTTCAGCATCGCCGTGGCACCCTATGACGGGATCGTGCAAAACGTCACCTCCGCTTATGTCGAAATCAAGCCCACAAATGAAAAGGACGAAGCTTTCTATCTGGCGGAAGGCAACAAAGTCCACCTCAAGAAATTTGTCCGTACCAATCAGGACACTTGCATTAACCAGAGACCCACCGTCAGAGTCGGCGACGCAGTCAAAAAGGGGCAGCCGATCTCAGATGGCGCCTGTGTGGAAGACAACCGTCTCGCGCTGGGCACGAATCTCCTGGTCGCGTTCATGCCCTGGTATGGATACAACTATGAAGACGCCATCATCCTCAGTGAAAAGGTCGCCCGCGAGGACACCCTCACCTCCATCTATATCGAAGAAATGGAAGTGCTGGTACGCAATGTCAAAAACGGACGCGAGGAACTGGCATACGATATTCCAAACGTACCCGCACACGCGCTGCGAAATCTGGATAAGACCGGTATCGTCCGCGTCGGTTCAGTGATCCACGCCGGTGATATCATCGTCGGAAAGGTCACACCCAAGAGCATCGAGATCGATCCCTCTCCGGAAGAAAACCTGATGCGCGCCCTCTTTGGAGATCGCGCGGGGGATTTCACCAACAGTTCGCTCAAAGCCAAACCGGGTATGGAAGGCGTCGTCATCGACGTCAAAGTGTTTTCCCGTCTGGAAGATGGCAGCGATTTCGAAGAAGACAAGGACGATAAGTATCAGAGACTGAAAAACGACCTTGCCGTCCGCCGCAACAAAGTGGATGATTTCAAGGAAGAGAAACTCTCTGCCGCTCTGCTCGGTGAAACCGCCAAGATCATCTGGGACGAAAAGACCAATGCCTATTTCATCGCTCCCGGTAAAAAGATCAACAAGGAAGATGTCACCCGCATCAACTTCAAGAAGCTTGATCTGGACGTCGAACTTGTGGAAAGCGCTCAGACCAACGAGCTCATCTACACCCAGATCATTCTCAAGATCAAGCATTCACTCGAGCAAAGCGAAAACCTCTACCGCAAATCCCGCGAACGTATCAAACACGGAGACGAGCTCCAATATGGCGTCCGCAAGATGGTCAAGGTCTATGTCGCCAAAAAGCGCAAGATCGAAGTGGGAGACAAGATGGCTGGCAGGCACGGAAACAAAGGTGTCATCTCCATCGTCGCTCCCATCGAGGACATGCCCTTTATGGAAGACGGCAGCTCAGTGGACATCGTTCTCAACCCGCTTGGCGTACCCTCCCGTATGAACATCGGTCAGATCATGGAAACCCACCTGGGCATGGCTGCCCGTGTGCTTGGCTTCGAGGTCGAAACTCCGATCTTCGATGGCGCCGGCATGCAGGACATCGAAAACGAACTGACGCTGGCAGGTTTGGCCACCGACGGCAAGCAAAAGCTCTATGACGGCAAGACCGGCGAACCATTCAAGGAAAGAGTCACGGTCGGCGTGATCTATATGATGAAGCTCAACCACCTGGTCGCGGATAAAATGCACGCCCGTTCGACGGGTCCCTATTCGCTCATCACTCAACAGCCCTTGGGCGGAAAAGCCCAGCACGGCGGTCAGAGACTGGGAGAAATGGAAGTCTGGGCTCTGGAAGCCTATGGTGCCGCCCACCTCTTGGAAGAGATGCTCACCATCAAGTCCGACGACGTCGATGGACGCAACAATGCCTTCAAGGCAATCACACGCGGTGAGAATCCGCCGCCCCCGGGCATTCCGGAATCCTTCAACGTGTTGATCAGCGAACTGAAATCGCTCGGCTTTGATATTGAATTTATCAAAGAAGCCGACGATAAATAGGGGAGGAATTGTGTTAAAAGATACAAGACGAGAAATCAGACCCAACGACTATGACTTCGTTAGGATCAGAATCGCCTCTCCGGAAACCATCATCAACGAATGGTCTCACGGCGAGGTGACCAAACCGGATACATTGAACTACCGCACTCTCAAGCCCGAAAAGGACGGTCTCTTTTGCGAACGCATCTTTGGACCTGAGCGGGATTATGAATGCGCTTGCGGTAAGTATAAAAAGAAACGTTTCCAAAACACGGTGTGCGATCGCTGTAATGTGCTCGTCACCACCTCCCGCGTTCGTAGAACCCGCATGGGGCACATCGACCTGGCGGTTCCCATCGCTCATATCTGGTTTGTCAAAAGCGCGCCGAGCAAGATCGGCACACTGCTGGATATGACGATCAAGGATCTCGAACGCGTGCTCTATTACGAATCATACATCGTCATCGATCCGGGCGACAGTCCCTATGAGAAATTTGAACTGATCGAAGTGGACGAATATTACGAAATAAAAGACAAAGTTGGGGACAACTTCATTGCTCTGATGGGCGCGGAAGCCATCCGCGAACTATTAGCGCGCATCGACCTCAAAAACGAAGCGCTCAACATCCGTTCGCGGCTCAAGATGGAGAAAGCCACCCTCCACAAACAGAAACTTATCAACAAGCTAAAGATCGTGGACGCCTTCATCAAATCCGGCAACCGTCCGGAATATATGATCCTGGAAGCGCTGCCGGTCTTGCCCCCCACGCTGAGACCACTGGTTCCGCTCGAAGGCGGCAGATTCGCCACTGCGGATTTCAACGATCTCTACCGCAGGGTCATCACCCGCAACAACCGTCTCAAGCAATTGCTTGAGATCCGCGCGCCCGAGGTCATCCTCCGCAACGAAAAACGCATGTTGCAGGAAGCGATCGATGCTCTCATCGACAATTCCCGCAAACCGCGTCCTGTCCGCGGCAGAGGCAACCGCCCGCTCAAATCTCTCACCGATCAATTGAAAGGCAAGCAAGGACGCTTCCGCCAAAACCTTTTGGGGAAACGCGTGGACTATTCAGGCCGTTCCGTGATCACTGTGGGGCCTGAGCTCAAGCTCTATCAATGCGGTTTGCCCAAGGAAATGGCGGTCGAACTCTTCAAACCCTATCTGATCGAAAGATTGCAAAAGATGGGCGAAGTGGACAAGGTCAAAAACGCCAAGAAACTAATCGAGAAAAAGCAACCTGAGATCTGGTCTATCCTCGAAGAGGTGATCAAAGATTATCCTGTGCTGCTAAACCGCGCGCCCACATTGCACCGGCTCGGCATTCAGGCATTTATGCCGGTCTTGACGGACAACAAGGCGATCCAGCTTCACCCCATGGTCTGCGTTCCTTTCAACGCGGACTTTGACGGCGACCAGATGGGCGTCTATGTGCCTCTATCCCTTGAAGCTCAGGTGGAAGCGCGTGTGCTTATGCTTTCCACTCGCAATTTGCTGCTTCCCGCAAACGGACGCCTCGCCATGGCGGCAAACCAGGACATCGTTTTGGGCTGCTATTATCTGACCATGGAAGAATATCCCCAGCCGGAAGATTTCACCAAGATGCGGCATTTCTACTCATCGGACGAAGTCATCGCCGCCTACGAAGCCGAAGAACAACTCTGCTCCGTCAAAGGCGAAGCGGTGATTGAACGTGGGCTCGACCTGCATACCTGGATCCGTGTCCGCATCGAAAACATCTATATGATCACTACCGTCGGTCGGTTGATCTTCAACCAGATCATCCCCCAGGAAGTCGGTTATCAAAATATCACCTATGACAAGGGCAAACTAAACGACCTTGCCATGCTCTGTTTCGACGCCGTCGGCCAGTGGCGCACAGCCATCATCCTGGACGAACTCAAGGAACTTGGTTTCCGCTATGCCACCCGTGCCGGAGTGACTTTCAGCCTCAGCGACATCGTCGTTCCCGCCCGCAAAGACGAGATCATTAGGCAGTCCGAAGAAGAGGTCAAAAAGGTCTTCGACCTCCACCAAAAGGGCGGAATCACTGAAACCGAGCGTTTCGGACGTATCGTCGATCTGTGGAAGAAAACCACCGTCCGCGTCACCGACGAGATGATGGAAGAGCTTTCCCACGCCCGCCACGGATTAAACTCCATCTATATGATGTTCAAATCCGGCGCCCGCGGCAGTAAAGACCAAATCAAACAGCTCGGCGGAATGCGCGGTCTGATGGATAAACCCACCAAGATCGGCTCCGGCGGCGGCGCAGACGTGATCGAAACTCCGATCAAATCCAACTTCCGCGATGGTCTCACCGTCCTGGAATACTTCGTATCCACCCACGGCGCCAGAAAAGGTCTTGCCGACACGGCGCTCAAAACTGCCGATGCCGGATATCTAACCCGACGACTGGTGGACGTGGCGCAAAACGCCATCATTACCATGGAAGATTGCGGAACCTCACGCGGCGTGCACATGACCGTCCTCAAAGAAGGCAACGAAGTCGTGCAGACACTTGCAGAACGCATTCAGGGCAGAACTGTCGCCGAAGACGTCATCGATCCGGTCACCGGAAAGACTCTCGTTTTCACCGGTGAAGAGGTCAGCAATAAGATGGCGCGCACCATCACCAACCATGGAATTATTTCCGTGCACGTGCGTTCCACTCTCACCTGCGAAGCCGATCGCGGCATCTGCGCCAGTTGCTATGGACGCAATCTTGCCACCCAGAAACCCGCCACAATTGGTGATCCGGTTGGCATCATCGCTGCCCAGAGCATCGGCGAACCCGGAACTCAGCTCACGCTCAGAACCTTCCATATCGGTGGAGCGGCATCGACAGCGACCGAACTTGCCGAAGTGGCTTCCAGCCAGGACGGCATCATCAGATTCGACCGCATGAATACCGTCACCAATACCGACAACCAGCTCATCTCCGTCAGCCACTTGGGCAAGATACACATTTTGGACGAAGAGGACGATAGCAAGATCATAGAAGAGTATAAGGTGGAATATGCCGCTACAGTCCACGTCCGCGATGGACAGAAAGTAGCGATGAACACCGTGCTCCTGAGCTGGGATCAATTTAACAATCCGCTCATATCCACCGCCAAAGGCGTACTGCATAATGAGCATTTTATCAAAGACATCACCTTTAAAGAAGAATATAATGATATCACCTTCACCAGGGATATCACCATCATCGAATCCAAAGACCGCAAAAAACAACCACAGTTTAAGGTCGTTGGCGATGACGGAACAATCGTCTATATCCCGCTGCCATCGGGACTTGTAGTGCGAGTCGAAAACGGCAGCTATGTCCATACCGGCGACATTCTGGGTCAAACATCCAGGATGACGATCAAGCAACGCGACATCACCGGCGGTCTGCCACGAGTGCAGGATATCTTTGAAGCCCGCGTCCCCAAGGACAAGGCAAAGATTTCCGACATCGACGGCAGAGTTACTATCGGCGGTTTGAAAAAGACCGGACGCGACATCTTCGTGACTCCCGCAAACGGCATCTTCGCTCCCTGCGACGGCAAGATCGTGGTGCAGATGGACGATCTCCTCAACCAGATCGCCGTCCTGACCGAGAAAACAGTTTACTCGGAGAAAGATGGAAAATGCACGATCATCGAGGAAGGTAAGACCAAAATCGTCCAAGTGGCAAAACGCAACGTCAAACCCGTGGAATACAAGATTCCCAAAGGCTTGCAGCTCATCGTTTCCGAAGGCGAAAGCATCAAAACCGGCGCTCCGCTTTGCGGCAGAGTGATGAAGATTCCCGACATGCAGGAAAGCATCGTTGCCACCGGCGATCCCGTCAAGGAAGATCAACCCCTTGCCGGACGCAAATATTCCATCCCTTCCGGAAAACGCATCATCGTCCACCAGGGCGACTTTGTGGAAAGCGGAGACGCGCTGTCGGACGGACCTCTGGACCCCCACGACATGCTGGTCAAAGGTATCATCGAAGCCCAGATGATGATCCTCAACGAAGTGCAGGAAATCTACCGCAAACAGGGCGTGAAGATAGACGACAAACACGTCAGCGTCATCATCCGCCAGATGTTTAAAAAAGTGCGCATCTCGGATAGCGGCAGCACCTCCTTCCTTGAAGGCGACATCGTGGACAAGATCCAAGTGGAAAAGGAAAACAGCGAAGCCATTCAGTTTGGCAGAATCCCCGCGCAGTTTGAACAATTGCTTTTGGGCATCACCAAGACCTCGCTGCTCACGGATAGCTGGCTTTCCGCCGCCTCCTTCCAGGAAACCACCAAGGTGCTCACCAGAGCCGCCATCGAAGGACGTGTCGATCGCCTCGAAGGTCTCAAGGAAAGCATCATCCTCGGGCACCGCATCCCTGTGGGAACCGGTACCAAGGTCTATAACAACCTGCTCACCGATGCCGTCAATTCCGGCAAGACTGTCGCGCAGATCATCGCTGAATTTGGACATCCGCAAGTCTCCGGCGAAGCCGAAGATATACTGGATTTCTAAGATGTATTACACAACAACAAACCAGACAAATAAAAATGGAGGTTATCAGTGCCAACCATCAATCAACTGATAAGAAAAGGCAGAACTGAGATCGAGAAAAAGAAAAAGAACAGGGCGCTCATGGGATGTCCGCAAAGGCGCGGAGTATGCACTCGTGTTTACACGACAACGCCCAAGAAACCGAACTCAGCATTGCGCAAAGTTGCACGTGTCCGTCTTGTAAACGGATTTGAAGTTACAGCATACATCGGCGGAGAAGGCCACAACCTGCAGGAGCACTCAATCGTGCTCGTTCGCGGTGGTCGTGTCAAAGACCTTCCCGGCGTGCGTTATCACGTCGTTCGCGGAGCTCTCGATTCCGCCGGCGTCGAAAAACGCTTGAATTCCCGTTCCAAATATGGAACCAAACGTCCCAAGGTCAAGAAATAACGGAGGATATGAAACATGCCAAGAAAAAGAAAAGCCGTCATCCGTGAAGTATTGCCGGATCCCAAGTATCACGACATCGTCGTCACCAAGTTTATGAACTGCCTGATGAAACAAGGTAAGAAAAGCATCGCCGAGAAGATCGTTTACGGCGCCTTCGACATCATCCAGACCAAGACCAAACAGGAACCCCTGGAAGTCTTCAAAACCGCCATCAACAACGTTCGCCCCCTGGTGAAAGTAGTTTCCCGCCGCGTCGGTGGTTCAAACTATCAAATCCCCACGGAAGTGAACGAGAAAAACGGTCGTGCCCTTGCCTTCCGTTGGCTGATCGGCTATGCCCGCGCCCGCAGCGAGAAAACCATGATCGAAAAACTTGCCGGCGAACTCATCGCGGCTTTTAAAAAAGAAGGCAACACAATCAAAAAACGCGAGGATACCCACAAAATGGCGGAAGCCAACAAAGCCTTCGCCCACCTCAAATGGTAATCATCAACCGCTGAAACATACCGTTTTGGCATTGTTTAAAACCGGAGCGGGATCTGCTTGATCCCGCTCTTTTTTTTTATCCGCACGGAGTGAAAGGGGGGGAAGAGATGAGAATTGAGAATTGAGAGATGAGGCTCAACCTTGACCAGTCCGTAGGACAGAATATGGAATTACCGACGTCCCCGTCGGTTTCAACGCGACAACCCCCATCAGGGGCGACACAAGATAGCACGGGGTGGGGAATTCCGATTCCCCACAGCCGAATCGGAATTCGGCTTCCGTGCGCCTGTGAGCGATACATATCAGACAGGTGAAAGTCCTGTTCAGAGCACCGTTAAAACTCTGTAGCCGAAGGTAACTGCGTCACCGTGAGGTGGGGTGGAGAGCAACTGGAAGCGAATGACCAGTCCGTAGGATAACGAACTCGATTCGGCAGGACAAGTTGTCGAGCCTCCGGATGCAAGGCGAAGACTAAGACCCGGAAATGGCACAGCGGGTGGAACTGCTGTCTCCCTCCGGGAAGACCTGAAAGGTTGAAGAACGTAGCATTTGAAGCCGTTTCAGGAGCTATCATGTGGTTGGAGACGGAATGGTCAAGAAGGTAAGTATCGTTAAGCAGGGAGACCTGCCATTGGGGTTGAGACAATGGCAGGAGTCAGAGTGTCCATATTAGTGTAGATACTTGGGACAACATAACCCAAGAGGAGCGAAGGGACACAGGAAGACAGATTTTGAAAGGAGTATCAATGGAAGAACAACGGTCGTCAGTGTCGGAACAGGCTAAACAAGAACGAGATATCCCGCCCCTATGGGACTGGGTAGAACCATTGGTATGGACGGACAAAATGCTGGCAGCCCTCGAAAGAGGAGTCAAAGGTGGAAAATGGTTCAGTTTGATCGACAAGGTGTACTACGTACCCAACCTCTGGTCAAGCTGGAAGAAGGTAGCGTCAAACCGAGGCAGTGCCGGTATTGACAACGTCAGTATCAAGCACTATAGGAGACACGCTGCACAACGTCTTAACCGCAGCTCTGAGCTACTGAAGAACGATAAATATCAACCAGCCGGTGTAAAACGGGTATGGATTGACAAGCCAGGCAGCAAGGAGAAAAGACCATTGGGAATACCAACTGTCACGGACAGAGTGGTGCAGACCGCATTACGGAACGTAATCGAACCGATCTTTGAGCAGGACTTCTGCGAATACAGTTATGGCTTCCGTCCCCACAGATCATGTAAAGATGCAATCAGAAGAGTCGATGGACTACTGGAGCAAGGCTACAAATATGTGGTGGATGCAGACCTGAAGGGCTACTTTGACAGCATCCCGCAGGACAAGCTGATGCAACTGGTAGAAGAAAAGATTGCCGACAGCCGGATTCTGGCTTTGCTGGAGAAATATCTCTCACAGAAGGTGATAGACACAGCATCAAGCTGGACGCCGGAAACCGGCACGCCTCAGGGAGCGGTAATCAGCCCCTTGCTTGCCAATATCTATCTGAATCCATTAGATTGGTTAATGGCATCCAAAGGCTTTTCGATGACCCGCTATGCGGATGACTTTGTAGTGATGTGCAAAACGAAAGCCGAAGCAGAGAATGCTCTGGAAATGATTCGGGAATGGACGGAATCAGTAGGTCTCATCCTACATCCGACCAAGACCAAGATCATAAACACCGATGAAGATATCTTTGTGTATCTCGGATACAAATTCAAACAAGGGATGAAATTCCCGTCCGACAAGAGTATCCGTAAGTTCAGAGACAACATCAGGAAAAAGACCAGACGTAGCAATGCCCACAGCCTTCAAGCCATCATTGGAAAGCTCAAGCCAATCCAAAGAGGATGGTTTGAATACTTCAATCTCTGTCACCGGAACAGCTTTCCCGAACAAGACGGTTGGGTAAGACAAAGACTTCGCAGTATCCTGAAGAAGCATGAAAAA
The DNA here is from genome assembly GCA_030693415.1 of Candidatus Cloacimonadaceae bacterium. Taxonomy (NCBI): domain Bacteria; kingdom Pseudomonadati; phylum Candidatus Cloacimonadota; class Cloacimonadia (SeqCode); order Cloacimonadales (SeqCode); family Cloacimonadaceae (SeqCode); species Cloacimonadaceae bacterium (SeqCode). Next base: position 21,044 of record JAUYAR010000153.1, read on the forward strand.
CGCAAAGGTATAGCGACAAACATGGATAATCTGCAATACCATAACAAAATCTTTGATAACTGGGGGTTTTTCTCATTAACCGAAGCCCACAGTGAATTATGCCGGTCTCTTACATGAGATACCTGTTTT
>JAUYAR010000154.1 GCA_030693415.1 Candidatus Cloacimonadaceae bacterium
TTGCGGGGGTTATTCCGACATCAACTCTGGCTGAAACTGGTGGCGCTGGGCATCAATCTGAAAAGAATCTACGAATACTGCCTCAAAACGGTCAAAAAACAGGGTAAATCTGCTTTTATATCTTTGTCTCATATTTTCGCGCTGCTTATTGCCACTTTGGTTGCGATTATTGTAGTTATTCAGGCTCATTTTGAAATGCTGTTGCCCAAACTGGCAACTACTAACCCAAACTCGCAGGCAGAGCAAATTCATAAAAATTGAGTTTTTTCCTGGGAGTCGTATTAAAGTAGGTCAGCCGCACTGGCGAAAGAAGACAAACTGAATTCCGTCTGAAAACAGAACTAAATACTAATGAAAACAGGCGGGATTCCTGATGCCCCATTGGTTTTATAAACCAACATAATGAGTAGAGTTTAAATCAAGCCATGTTAGTTAAAAAGCGATTGATTGTCGCAAAGAAATTAAGGCATTACCTGCATTTGTTGGCTCTTATACATATGTTAATTTGATATGCCATGAAATCTTAGCCACAGTCGCCCTCGACTGTCGGTGCGACCTCTTGCTCGAGGCGATTGAAGTTGCGTTTATGACATTGCAATGTGGAAAGGGTTAGCTTACTGTGTTGAAATCACTTTTGCCCATCAGAAAACGGGTCGCGTAGGGAGCGTGGGTTTTGACCAGATGGATGATCTCGTCGGAGATTTGGCGGATCTCCCATTGGGCGTGTTCATCCGAGCGCAGGCGGCAAAAATGATAGATCTCGCGTAGGTTCATGCGGGCATGGACAAGAGCGCTTTCGGCGTTCAGAACCGTGTAGGGGGCGAGGTGGGAAAGGTTCGTGGGCAGTGTTTTGCGGAAGTCTGATACCGCTTTGAACAAACTTTGCCAGATTTTCTCTCTGCCGATGGACAATATCCCTTCCGGGAAGATGAGACGCGATGAAAGATGCGCTGCGGAGCCTTGACCCTGGCTGCGGTATTTGAGCATGGTGGCGCTACGATGACGCTTAAATTGTCCCCAACAGCATTCGGACATCGGGATCTGAAATGCAAACTCCGCGTTTTCAAAGGCGCGGGGCATTTTGTGCCAGGCTTTGATACCTTGAAAGACATGCTCCCAAAGCCGGGATTTTTCTTCAACGGCGATATTTTCCAAGTGATTCAGAGCAGCCGGAAAATCGCAATATCCCTGTTCGAAGAAAAGTCCTGCAAGGATCATGTCATCGGCGTTTTGGGGTGCCGAGACGAGAGCTATGCGGTCGGGCATTTGGAAGATATTGTTCGGAAAATGGGGGAGAGCGGTCTCAGGGAGGCGGGAATTGAAATCATCCGCTTGGGTGTATCTGAGCAAAGACGGAGCGATGGAGCTTACAGAAGCGAAGATCAGTCCGTGCAGTTGGCGGGCTTCCATTTCCTCTCTGGCGCCGAGTCTGCGCAAAAGCGTTTCGATGCTGCGGGCGTTGATGGTGGCGCCCATCTGGGTTTTGGTGGAAAGCGGCAAGATATATCGCGCGTCCTCTTTTGCCTTGCCTTCGAGTTCGCGGGGTTTCAGATCAGGAAAATCCTTGTCATAAAGCTCCAACAGCTTGTCCATCGATAGTTTATATTCATTGAACAGCTCATCACAGAGCCGGATATAACGATCCCTGATCGCTGGAAATTCGTTTAACTCTTCCGGGATAACGTAGTCATGGTCAAAAGTGACGTAGCGTTGGGATTTTTCGGTGAAGGAAGCATAGCGGGAGCGTTGAACGACTTCCGTCAAATGTCTTGAAATGCCGATCAGATCGAGATTGAAGACCGCATGCTCCGCGACAGAGGCGTGACCCATTTCAAAGATGATGTTTTGATTTGATTTTCTCGCTTTACCGATCTCGCCCAAAGCCTCTTTGCGCAGTTCGGAAACGGTCTTTGAGCTTCTGCTGATACGGGCGTAGGCAGCGGATATCACTTCCGGGCTGCGGTTTGCCGCGGCGATTTTTTCCAAGAGGGAGCTATCGATATTATAGCCGGCGACGAGAACTTTCATTTAGCCTTTCAAACCAGAGCGGAAACGCTGCTGGCACCAATGCGGTTTGCTCCGGCGGCGATCATTGCCAGAGCCGTTTCGCGGGTGCGGATACCTCCCGAAGCTTTCACTCCGATCTTGGGACCGACGACCTTTCTCATCAGAGCGACATTTTCGACGGTCGCTCCGGCGGTGCCGAATCCGGTGGATGTTTTCACAAATTCCGCTCCGGCTTTTTTGGCATAGAGACAGGAAACGATGAGCTCCTCCTCACTGAGAAAACAGGTTTCCAGAATCACTTTGAGCAGAACATTTTGTTTGCGGCAGGCAGTGGAGACCGCTTTGACAGTTTCGTAGGATTGCAAGGGTTTGCCGCTCATGACGGCGCTGAGGTTTTGCACCATGTCCAATTCCTCGATCCCGCAGGCAATGGCAGCTTTTGCTTCGCCAAGAACGGCTTCCCTGCATCCCGCTCCGAGAGGGAAATTGATCACGGTGCAGGATTTGACCGCGTTTGAAAGACGAAGCTGGATCAGGTGGCTGAAATAGGAATTGACGCAGACGGAGGCGCATTTGTGATCATTGGCGATGTCGCAAAGGGCAAAGACCTCTTCCTTAGTGGCGTCGGCTTTGAGGATTGTGGCGTCAATGATGCTTTCGATGCCACTTTCGGGATCAAAAAGCTGATCTGGCTCTTCTGCACGGCAGACAGCGCATCCGAGACAGATATTGTGTGCTCCGCCGCATTTGCAGGCTTCGTTTTTAACAAAGAGTTTACAGGCGATGGTTTCGATCTTATTCATGTATTTCTCCGGTTAAAGATGTTTTGGCAAGCGCTAATTGTCCGCAGGCGCCCATGATGTCCGCGCCTTTGCTTTTGCGCAGAGTGACAGCTTGAGGGATGCTCATCGCGGCGGTCATGAAAGTCTCGATCTGAGCCTTTCCGGGAGCTTCGAAGGGGAGGTTTGGCACAGGATTATAGGGGATGAAATTGATCTTGCAGGAAAGATCACCAGCGAAGCGGCGCAGGGCTTTGATATCGGTGCTGCTCATGTTCACTCCGGGGATCAGGATATATTCGATCGTGATGCGAAAAGGGCTTTTTTGTTGATAATAGAGCAGCGCGTTTTTAAGTTGGGCGAGGGGATATTTGAGGTTGATCGGCATGATCTGATCGCGCACTGCGTCGATGGCGGAATTGAGCGAAACGGCAAGTTTCGTCCTGATCCCGCTATCGGCGAGTTTGATGATGCCGGGCACGATGCCGCAGGTGGAAATTGTGGTGCGTCGCGGACTGAAGGCAAGGCTCTGAATGTGCTGAATGAGTTTGATCGCATCCAGCACATTCTGCAGATTGTCAAGCGGCTCGCCCATGCCCATCAACACGAGATTGGTGATGCGACCGGGCAGTGCTTTTTCTGCCGCGATGAGGATCTGCTGTACCATCTCGTGAGTTTCCAGATTACGCTTTAGCCCCATCCCGCCGGTAGCACAGAACATGCATGCTCTGGCACAGCCGACCTGAGAGGAGAAACAAAGCGTCTGTTTTTTCGCTTCCGGCATCAGCACCATTTCGATCAAAGCGTTGTCGCGCATTTTGAGACGGAATTTACGGCTGCCGTCATGCGAGGTTTGCACATGATCGATCTCCGGCATAGCCATGTCCAAGGATTGTTTCACGAAAGCCTTGAAATCGGCGGGCAGATCCGTCATTTTGTCGATGTCGTGAACCTGCCTTTGATAGATCCATTTGAGTAGTTGGCGAGACCGGTAGGCGGGAAAGCCGGCGTTTAAAATAGCGCACAGTTTTTCCGGTAGAATGCCATAGATGCTGTCTAACATGGCTCTATGCTTGGCTCGCTGATCGTTTCGAGTTTGCGGAAGCTCTCCAGATCGATCTCCATCAGCACCTGGTCTTCATCTGTGAGGTGCACTTTCTTGTTCAGAACGTCGATCTTATAGACAAACATCTTCTTTCCATTGCAGCTCACGCAGGTGCCCGGGATCGGGAAATCGAGAGCTTCCTCCACATAAAAATCTTCCTCGAAATTGAGGCAGCAAAGCAACCTGCCACAGGGACCGGAGATTTTGGAGAGATTACCGGCAAGGTTTTGATCCTTTGCCATCTTGATGGTTACCTGGTTAAAACGTTTGAGGAAGCTGCCGCAACAATATTGGATGCCGCACATCCCAAAGCCGCCGAGGCGCTTGGCTTCGTCGCGTCCGGTGGTTTGATGCAGTTCGATGCGGGTCTTGAAGACGTTTGCCAGCTCGCGCACAAAGACGCGGAAATCGATGCGTCCGTCGGCGGTGAAAAAGAAGGTGAGTTTGTTGCTGTCAAATTGGTAGATGGTTTCGATCAGCTTCATATCAAAGGAATAGCGGTGCAAAATATCCATGAAGGTTTTGGCGGCTTTCTCCTCTTCAAAATGGATGTTGTGCAGCTTTTCGATGTCGTCCTCAGTGGCGATTCGCTTGATCGTCTGCACTTTGGCATTCTGCACCTGAGCATGAATCTCCTCGCTGTTGATGGCAAGATGTATCACTTGGGCAATGTCGTCCCCGCGCTCCACTTCCACGATGATGAGATCTTCCGGGTTGATGGACAGATTTGGATTATTTTGGTAGTATCCCAGGCGTCCGGTGCGGAATTCTACTTCTATATAGTCTTGCATTATAGCTCCTTAGGTGTTTTCAGAGATGTGTTTCAGCAGCTTGATTTCAGGAGAGCTGAGCTCAAGTCCTCGGCGCTGTTTCACCAGTTTTGCCGTATCGCAAATAGCATCAAAACGATATGATACCAGGTTTCCGGCTTCTCCCCAGGAAAAATCCGGGATGAAACCGCTAATCAGATTTGCTCCATAGAGATTTGCTCCGATGCCGATGACGCAGCCGGTGTTGATGCTGCAATTGATGCCCAGCTTGACGTGGTCGGCAATGATCGAGCCCAGAAACATGCTGCCGCTGTCGATCATGCAATTTTCGCGATAGGAATGAAACGCCACGTTTTTGTAGGTGTTTTTCAGGTCGCTGTTATTGGTGTCGGCGCCGATATTGACCCATTCGCCCACAAAGGCGTGCCCCAGAAAGCCGTCGTGCTGCTTGTTGCTAAAAGCTTGGAAGATAGAGCATTCCACCTCACCGCCAACCTTGCAGACCGCTCCAATCGAGGTGCCGCCATAAATCTTGGCGCCGATTTTGATCAGGCTCTTTTTGCCGATGTAGCAAGGACCCATGATCACAGCATTGGACATCACGCATGCGTCTTCATCGATCACGATCGGTCCGTCCGAAGCATCCAAAACCACTCCCGGTTTAAGGCTGACGTTTTCCCCGATCCAGACATTGTAGGGATTGAGCACGGTCACGCCAGGCTCTGTTTCAAAGGAATTGTCCTTATCATAAAAGAATAGCTCAAAATCCTCTTTGATCAACCGGGGGTTGTCAAGAATGATTTGAGCAAGGTTTTGATAGAGGTCAAGATCGCATTCGCTGCAGCGAACACCACGTTCTTGAAGCTCTTCGATCGTGGGAAGTTGAGCGAAGATACCCGAAGTCCGAAAGGCGACGATGCTATCCTCGCGGATCAACGCCTGCTGCGGCTGTAGGGTTTTTATCTCAGCGTATGCTTTTTCGCAGGGGATCAATCTGGAGTTCACCAATAACGAATCGCTTTCAGAGGCTTGATTGACCTGCCAATCTGGATGCCGATGGAGATAGACCTCAAGCAAAGAATGATCTATCCACACTGCCTGGTCTTCGTCCCCGAAAACGTTTTGCAGCCGCTGCCGCAGCTTGAGGATACCGCAACGGATATCGGATACACTCCTCGTGAGAGTGATCGGATGAAAGGCATCGGACAAATGGTCGTCAAAAACTATCATTGCGATACTCCTTTATAGGGTCTTTTCCCGTGCCAGACAAAGAGATTGAACTGCCCGAGCACCATGGTGAAGACCAAAAAGAAGGTCTGAATGATCAGCCACAGTGGGTAGAAGCGCAGCATTCTTGCTGACACGTTGAAGTGGCTTCGCGCATAAGAAATAAATATGTGTTCGATGCACACCCGCAACGCGAAGATGATTAGCGCTAGTTTCCATGAAAAGATCAGCATAACCAGCGCACCCCAATACATGAAAGCCATCGTGAGCAGGATGAAAAAGAATTCCGGATTGAACTTAAGCTGATATTTCATATTTGAAGCCCAGCGTGAGCGTTGGTTGACGAGCTGGTGCCAGGACTTCACCGGCAAGGTATTCACGAAACTGCGTTTGTCAAAATTGAAGATGATCCTGTGACCTTGTCTGCGCATCAGTTGCATCAGGTTGACGTCGTCTCCTGAGATCAGATGGCGGATCTTGTCAAAGCCGCCCACAGCATCGAAAGCGGCTCTAGTATAAGCAAGATTTTGCCCAATGCAAGCCCAGCTTTTACCAAGCGTGTATCCTCCGCCTAACACCATATAGGTGCCGGCGAAATCAAAATGCTCGTATTTGTGCAGGATCGATGCCTCGCCCCAGTTCTTCAACAGCGTGCTGGAATATCCCGCCACCATGGAGACTCCGGGTACGAAAGCTTCCACCATCGTGCTGATCCAGGTGAGAGGAACGATGCAATCGGCATCCGTGGTGAGGATGATCTCGCCATGAGAAGCTTTGATTGCTTGTTCCATCGCTTGCTTTTTTGGGGAAATCACATTGTCTCTGCCAAGGATTCTCATATAGTTGATGGGGATACCCATATTTTGATACCGATTGATCACGGTTTCTGTGTCGTCCTCGGAATCGTCATCCGCGATGATGATCTCATAGAGCTCTTTTTGATAATCCTGATTGATTAAAGTAGTCATCAGCGTAGCGAGGTTTTTTGCTTCGTTGCGGCTGACTACAATCACGGAGACGGTTTTTTTCCGATTGTTGATTTGGGGACGATAATCCCGATAGCCGCGATAGAAACGGATGACGAAGAGGATGTAGGTCACAAAGCCTGAACAGATCAGCGCGGAGACAATGAGAAAAGCGTATTTTATCATCACAATCGGCAGAGATGCCTACTCCTGTTCCATTCTATCCTGATAGCCCCAGCGGGTGGGGGAGAAATTGAATTGCAGAGTATCCTGAACCGCGGGTGGGATGTTGTTTTCGATGAATACTTCCTCGATGCCACCGCTGGAAACGGTGAATCCTGTTCTGGGACTGATAAAGCGCTTGACGATTTTGTCCGGAACATTGAAAAGATAGCGTTTGTCTTCGATACTCGGATATCTGCCGTTGTTATCCAAGCGCAGAGCCTGGCTCATGATCCTGCCCCAGACATGGGAGGCTTGGGCTTTACCGGTGAAAAGTTTGCTGTTGTCAAATCCGGTCCAGATGCCGAGAGTGAAAGCTTTATTGTACCCGATAAACCAGGAGTCATAGTTGTTTGACGAAGTTCCGGTCTTTCCGGCGGACTGATACTGATAGCCGCTGCGAGAAGCGGCACCGGTGCCTGATTTGACGACGCTTTCCATCATGCTGGTCATGATATATGCCACCTCTGGAGAACAGACGCGATATTTCTGTCCGGCACTGCGTTCCAGAATCCGACCCTTGGTGTCTTCCACTTTGATGATGAAGATCGGCGAGACACGCATTCCTTCATTCGGGAAGGTCGTGAATCCGGAGATCAGATCGATTGGAGCTACTTCATAGGATCCCAGGGCGCTGGTATAGTCATCAGCGGTTCGGTTCAAGCCAAAATGCTTGAAGGAGTCGTTGATTGTATCCAGACCGATATCCAAAGCACATTTGACCGCCCACACGTTGTAGGAATGCTGCAAAGCCACCCGCATTCTGGTGTAGCCGTGATACTCGCGGTTGGCGTTTTGCGGACTCCAGCGGTTAGGTCCTGTTCCCAGGGAGATGGGAGTGTCGTTGATGATTGTGGCGGGCGTGTAACCCTTTTCCACCGCGAGAGTATAATAAACCGGTTTGATGGAAGAGCCAGGCTGCCGTTTTGCCTGGGTCATACGGTTAAATTTGCTGTGCTCAAAATTTCTGCCTCCGATGATGGTGCGCACATATCCGGTGTTGTTTTCTATCAGTAAGAGTCCACCTTGGATATACTTGGTGTCAATGTCAAAGGCGCCTTTGGGAACCTGATCATAGCGGTTGCGGTGTCCGCCGCTGTTTTCAACTCCTCTGAGATATTGATTGAACACGGAGTCTGCATAGGAAGTGAGCTCAGGGTCAAGAGTAGTATAGATCCTCAAGCCGCCTTCAAACAGTTTTTCGGTGCCATACTTCCTTTCCAGATAAGTGCGTATATGCTCGATAAAATAGTCCGAGGCAAAGCGCCGCATGGCTCCGGTTTGTGGTTTGACGGGTGTGGCAATGGCTTCTTCATACTCCGCTTCGCTGATTTTTTGGGCTTTGTACATGCGCCCGATCACAAAGTCCCGACGCTGCTTGGCGCGCTCCGGATTTTTGATCGGGTTGTAATAGTTGGGACGCTGGATCATACCAACGAGCATCGCGGATTCCGCGATGCTGAGATCGCGGGCATGCTTGTTGAAATAATACAATGCTGCAGTTTCCACCCCATGCACCTGCCCGCCCCAGAATATCTTGTTGAAATATATTTCGAGAATCTCGTCCTTGCTGAAGTTTGCCTCGATGCGGATGGCAAGCACGATCTCCTTCATCTTGCGGGAGACCACTTTGTCCAAAGTAAGGAACATATTTCTCGCCATCTGCTGCGTGATCGTGCTCGCGCCTTGTGAAAAATCCATCGTCTTGACATCGACAATGAGCGCGCGGAAATTACTGATCAGATCGACCCCATAGTGGCTGTAGAAACGCTTGTCTTCCGTTACCAAAAGAGCGTCCACGAGATGGGGCGGGAGCTCGCGGAGAGAAACGAGCTTGCGCTTTTCAAACGCGAAAAGATAGATCATTTTGCCATTGCGGTCATAGACTTCGCTGCCGGTGCGCAAGGTGAAATTGCGCAGCTCGCTGGTCGGCGGCAGATCATCGCGGTAAAACCAAAAGGCGCCTAGGAATACGCCTAGGAATACGCATCCCGCTATCGCCAGGTATTTAATCACCCGTACCGCCGTTTCTTTTTGTCTATCTGTCATTATTTATCAGCCTTGAATCCTTTAATTTGTCGCTAACGACCAGCATGATATACGCGATCGCCATTCCGCTGAGCATACCTATCAAAATGAGCATTGGTGTCAATAGAAAAACTGCGGTATCGGGAAAAATCAACCATTTGACCAAGATGAGCTGCCCCAAATTGTGCGCCACCGCTCCGGCGATGCTGATCCCAAAAACGCCAAAGCCCAGCCTGGATTTGTGGGTTAGATACATCACCACGACGGCACATATACCTCCGCCCAACGAAAGCAAGGTCGCCGGGCTCAATAAAGTGAGGGTGACCGCACCTCCCAAAATAGTTTTTACGATGTTCACGATGATTGCCGAAAGTGGTTGATTTTGCATGATCAGATAGAGAATGACGATGTTTGAAAGACCGATCCTGATGAATGGAAGCGGAAACATGCGCATAACCAGACTTTCAACGATGTGCAAAGAAGCTGCCGTTGCGGTCAGATATGCCAATAATACCAATGGTTTATGCGTCTTCATGTCGCTCATGAATTCATAAACTGCCTCAGCAGCTCATCATTGTTTTGTATTAGTTCATCGATGCCGCCAAAGAAAAGCTGCCTGCCGGATTCGAGGAAAAGCACTCTGTCTCCGATTACCTTCAGATTCCTGATTTCATGCGTGATCGTGATCGTGGTGGCACGGCTGGATTCGATGATCATCGTGATGTAATACAGCACTTCCTTAGCGGTGATGGGATCGAGCCCGGAAAGCGGTTCGTCAAAAATGATGTAATCCGGGTCATAGACGAGGGCGCGGGCGATCCCCACCCGTTTTCTCATCCCGCCGCTAAGCTCAGCAGGATATTTATCCAGAACATCGGGAAGCCCTACGATCTCGAGTGAGGACTTTACTTTGTTGAAGACGGCGTCAAAGTCCTTTTCCCCTCTTTCATACAAAGGCAGAGCCACGTTTTGAAAGACGGTGAAGGAATCCAGGAGTGCGGCATTTTGAAACACCATGGCAAAATTGTGCTGATGTATAGGTCTCGTGAAGATGTCGATGCCGTCGATGATGACTTTGCCTGATTCCGGTATATTCATGCCCATCAGTGTTTTAATCAGGACGGTTTTGCTGGAACCGCTACGCCCCAGGATGATCAGGTTGCTGCCGGTCTCGAGGAGGAAATTGATGTCCTGCAAGACCTTGGCTTCGCCAAAGCTGAGGCTCAGACCGCTAACTTCGATCATGCTTCCTCAGATAGATAAACATGCCGCTCAAAAGACCGATGCTGTTGGCGATAAAATCATAGACGGATACCGACCGCCCGGGTATGTAGTATTGATGGTATTCATCCAAACCGGCGCTAACAAGCATCGCCAGATAGATCAACAGCGCGTATTTCTTGCTCAAGCTGTAGTTTGAGAATACTCTGTTGACCATCAGCGCCAAAATGAAATAGACGCTGATGTGCATCAGTTTGTCGATGCTGATGATCTTGACCGATGGGATATCTTCAGCAGGTATCGAGGAGACTGTCCAGATACCGGCATACCACAAAATTGCGAGGATCAGGGATAGTCTTTTGCCGGGTTTGATCATCAGGGTCTGATCTCCTTGATCTCCCAGCTCGCGGATAGAGCGTTTTTACGCACCACTGATCTCATGGCGATGCCATCGTCAGAAATCCACAGACTCACGCGGCTGGCTTTGTTGAGCACGTTGTGGGTCACCATGTCCACATATTGCATTTTCTCGTCGCACAAGGGTTCAAACTGAACTTTGTAGAGCCGGCAGGAATAGTTGCCCAGGGCGGTCTTGATCGTTTCCCTACCGTGATAGCTCAAACTTGCCTTCCAGAGAGTCCCATTGCCGTCGATGACATAATCTCCCGCTCTCGCTTTGCCAAATCCCACCATAGTCATAAAACTAAAGAAGTCCCTCGTATCGGACGTAATATCATAGGAATAGCTCTTACGGGGGTTGCGGTGATTCATCCCGGCGCGTTTGTTTTTATGATCGTAGGTGACCGTCACGGTATCATCGACCTTTTTTTGATCGATCTCCCGCACGTAGGTCTGCGGCAGATAAGCGCCATTAAAATCAATGCGGTAGCAATTGTTGATTTCTGGGAACAAGGCATTGGTGATCAGGGACTTGGTCTGAACGGCGACAAAATTCTGTTGTGGATCACTGTTGATGCTGATGGTGGCGATGTTTAGCCCGAAAGACCGGATATTGTATTCGATCGTAAGAGCCTGTGCCGCTGTGGCGAAAGCAAGCCATAACGATATCAGGATCAATGCGATAAGTTGTTTAGACCGGAACAATGCGGCTTGCCTGCACCAGCTTGATGCTTCGTTCGTCGCTTTCAAGGATGACAAACTCGATAAACCCTTCATAGACATAGCTTTCTCCCACTATGGGAACGTGGTTGAATTGTGCCAGGAGAAATTGAGCGAGGTTGTCATATTCTTCGGGATTGATGTCGGTGGAAAACTCATGATTGAATTGGCGAATATTATAGACTCCGCTCACCATGTAGGTGTTTTCGTCTTTTTTGACGATCTCGGGGATCTCGTCATGGTCATATTCATCGCGAATCTCGCCAACGAGCTCTTCCAAAATGTCTTCCAGAGAGATGATCCCGGAGGTTCCACCATATTCATCCACCACCACCGCCACCTGAACTTTTCTGGTTTTGAACTGATTCAGCAGCGTCTGGATCTTCATGTTTTCGGTCACAAACCAAGCGGGACGCATAATCTCGGAGATACTGGTCTTTTCGGGATGGAGCAGGATGTCTTTGACATAGACGATACCGATGATGTCGTCTATGGTATCGCGATACACGGGGATGCGGGAATAGCCGCTTTCCACGATCAGATCGCGCAGCTCTTCCATATTTTGATTGACCTCGATAGCGGTGATTTTGACTCGCGGGACATAGATCTCCTTGATCTCGGCTTCGCGAAAGCGAAACAAACCCACCAACATCTGTTTTTCATGATCTTCGAGATTGTGGTGAGAGCTTTCACTTTGGATAAGATTGTGAAACTCTTCGGACGTAAATTGCTGTGCCATGTGTAGATCAACCATTTGTTTGCGCGTGATCAGCAGGCTGAATTTTTCAAAGATAAACACCAATGGAAAAAGCAGATATTGGATCAACTGCATCGGCAGGGAGGATAGGTATGCAAAAACGTTCGCCTTCGCCAGAGCCACGAGCTTGGGCATGATCTCGCCAAAGATCATGATCGTGAGCGTGGTGAGCAGAATCTGCACAAACACTGCGGAGGAGATTGTCCAACCATGCTGTTCGGCAATCCCAATCGCTAAAAGCGTCGCAAAAGAGGAGATCGCCATATTCACGAAAGTGTTTCCCAAAAGCAGAGTGATCAACAACCGGCGCGGACGCTTGAGCAGATAGAGAATCCGGCGCGAGCCGGCTGTTCCGCTGTTTTCGATTTTCTTCAAATAGATCCGCGGCAGAGAAAAGAAAGCCGTCTCCGATCCGGAAAAATAGGCAGATAGCAGAATCAAGGGAATGATTATATACGCTGAGGCGTCATCCACTTGTGTCTTCACCCCGCAATTTGTTTTGGTAGTGCAATTCTTTTTCTTTCATTATTTTCCTGTCTGTTTCCCTAATGTGATCATAACCGCATAAATGGAGCAAACCGTGGATGTAAACCTCCATAAGTTCGGCATTTAAGCTGTTTGTTCCCTTTTGTCTGTCTATCTGATTTATGTCAATGATTAAATCACACAGCCGATATATATGCTCGCGCCCATCAGCCATTAAAGGCATTTGAGCTGAGACAAAGCTGAGGATGTCCGTGGTGCCCTTGACGCCGCGATAGACACTATTGTGCTTTCGCATCAGTTCTTCGGTGCAGATCAAAATACCGATCTCAAAGCGGATGCTTGGCATTTCGCTTGCACAGATCAGTGCCGCCACGGATTCAAACATCGTTTCGTCGATTTCGCGGTCGCTCTCGTTTTTGATGTTGATGCTGAGATCACTCACGTTATCTTTTCTTCCGGATAGTCCAGGCGTTTGCGATAGATGCTTTCCAAGGCAGGGATCATTGAGTGTTTGACGAGATTGAGTTCTTTGATGGAGATCGGCGCTTCATCGAGCTCTCCTTCGCGGATGAGGCGATGGATTGAATCGTCGATGACTTTGATGATGCTTAGTTCAGGTTCGTTCTTCTTGGCGTTGGTAGTGGATTCCACGATGTCCGCGAGCATCACCAATACCGCTTCCTTGCTTTGAGGGCGGGGTCCTTGGTAGGTATAAAGCTCCGGGTCGAAACGCTCCTGGTTCTTTTCCGCTTGATCGAGAAAATAGCGGATCTTGCTGGTACCGTGGTGTTGCATGATGATATCGATCACCGGTTGTGGGATATGGTATTTATTTGCCAGGGTAACACCTTCACGCACATGGTTTTTGATCATTTTGGCGCTTTCCGCGGGGCCCCACTGTTGGTGTTGAAGGCTCGAGTCCTCGTTGTTTTCGCTGAATATCTCGGAGTTTATGATCTTGCCGATATCGTGATAGTAGCTACCCACTCTTGCGAGCAGTGCATTGGCGCCGATCGCTTCGGCAGCTCGTTCCGCAATATTACCCACCAAAAGAGAATGATGATAGGTGCCCACCGCTGAATTGGCAAGCTTTTTCAATAGCGGGTGGTTGAAATCCAATAGCTCCAAAAGGGTCTGTTTCGTCGCCCGGTTCCATTTACGCTCGTAATACTTGATCACCACAATAATCCCCAATGCTGAAATGATCGAGGAGATTGTTCCATAGCCCACGTTTCGCACCGTCATTAGGAGCGGATCGCTTTTGTAGAGCGAGATGGCGATATTACTGACCGCGGTCGCAACAAAGAGATAGAACCAGACGGTGAAATACTCGTGAAACAAGTTTCGCCGGTGCAGCAAAATCATCGTGCTCAGGGTTGCTATGATGAGCACGAGCGGAGCAAAAGGTTCCCAATTGATGAAAGAACTGATCAGAAACATACCGCAAATGCTGTAAAACACTCCAAACTGAAGATTGATCAGGATCGCCGCGGAAATGCCAAACAAGGCGAAGGGGATGAGGATGCTGCTGAAACCAAGGAAGTAGTTATTTGCCGTGGCAAGCATGATCAGAAGGACGAAGCCAAAGTTGATGGGCAGCGAACCCGCGTCGTGAATATCTTCCTTGGCGATTTGTATCACGAAATAGTGGTTTGCCAATAGCAATATGATCATGACGAAAACGAGCATACCCATAGACTGGATCAACTGTTTCCATGGGGATTTGCTGATATCCCGGGCGCGATATGCTTTCATTAGTGATTGGATCTTGGTTATGTCGTTCTCCGAGATGCGTGCGTTTTTGCGGATAATAATTTCATTTTGCAGGACTTCTCCTTCCCGGGGTGTGATCTCACTGAGACGCAATTGAGAGATGTCCTTAAGCTTTTCTTCGTTGACGATCAGGTTTGGTTTGATCAGGCTGCCGGATATCTCATCGGCAAATTGCTTTGAGGTTCTGTCTTTGAAATTGGCGATGAAATTCTGCCTTGCGATATCTATGCGCAAAAACTTGGAGAGCCGCTCAGATCTTACCGTCTCGCCGGAGGAAATCAATACCGTGTCGGATGTGCTATTCTCATGGATTCCGACGCTATAGATGTTCTTGAGGGTTTCGCGGATTTCGGTATAAATCCTGTCGCGTTGCTCCGCGTTTTTCAGGATAGACAGGGATTCTCCGCTGATCTCGAATCCCGCTTTACGAATATTATCCATAAGCGCAACGGGGTCTTCTTCGTGCTTATATGCTGCCCCAAACAAGGCGTCCAGGTTTGCATAGGCATCAAAGAGCACCTGGTCGGCGAGATAATAGGGTTTCGAGATCGATGCCAAAGCAGCTTCACGCTCGATCTGAAGCTGTTCTTCGGATTTTTCGATCTGAAAATAAAAGGGCGCGATCAGATCAAAATCCGCCACTTGCCCGGCGCGTACATGATACTCCGGGAAGTAGAACTTGCCCACGGCAAATATCTGATACAACGCCACAATGCAAAGTGCCGTTATGATGCTGATAAATATATGTTTAGATCTCATGTGCTTCATTTATGCGAAGCGCAGTAATTGTCAAGTGCGATGTTCCATGTAGCGCAGGATGCCGATCCTGCGGAGGAAAAACCCTATCAACCGAAACCATCTCCTGACAAAAAACCCATCACAGTTCCAAGTCCTACCTATTGAAACAGACTGTAAAGCGCTTTCACGTCCTTGAACTTGATCACTTTGGATCGGTGCTTGGTCTTGGCATAGGCGGAGATGTAGATCCTATCGTAGCCGAGCTTGACGGCTTCGTTGACGCGGGCTTCGATCTGTGAAACGGGGCGGATCTCTCCATTGAGACCGACTTCGCCGATGAATACCGAATTTGGTGGCAGGGGGGTGTCTTTAAGGCTGGATATGATTGCTGCAAGAATTGCAAGATCAAGGCTCGGATCGGCACTGCGGATTCCACCTGCGAGGTTCACGAAGACGTCGCTGTTGCGAAGATAGAGCGGCAGATTCTTTTCCAGTATCGCCAGCAGGATTGCCAGTTTTTTCTGTTCCAAACCGACGACGACGCGCTGGGGCGTGCCATAGTTAGAACCAGTGGCAATGGTTTGCACTTCCACGATGAAGGATCTGCTGCCTTCGACGATGCAGCCGATGGAAGTGCCGTTGTGGATCGTTTCGTTGCTCAGAAAGATGTGGTTTGGATTGGGAACTTGGACGAGCCCGAGATTCGTCATCTCGAAGATGCCGATCTCATTAGTGGAGCCGAAACGGTTTTTGACCGCACGCAGGATCTTGTAATGACCGCGCAGCTCCCCTTCAAAATAAAGAACGGTATCGACCATGTGTTCGATGATCTTTGGTCCGGCGACGATGCCTTCTTTGGTAACGTGTCCAACGAGAAAGATGGGCAGATTCATCGTTTTTGCCACACGCATGAGCCGGTTGCAGCTTTCGCGGAGCTGGGTGATGCTGCCTGGGATGGAATCCATGGAGGCGATGCTGATCGATTGGATGGAATCGACGATTAATATATCGGGGGGATTTTCTTCCACAACTTCGATGATCTGTTCGGTGCTGTTGGTGCAAAGTAGCCAGATGTTTTCGCTGGAGACACCCAGACGTGTGCTGCGCAGTCGGATTTGTTCCATGCTTTCTTCACCGGAGGCATAGAGGATTTTTTTCTGTTTTTCGCCCAACCACTGGGAAATCTGCAACATCAGGGTGGATTTGCCGATGCCGGGCTCTCCGCCAATCAGGATGAGCATGCCGGAAACGATGCCACCTCCGATGACAAGGTCAAATTCGTCGATCCCGGTCGCCAGTCTTTGGACTTCGGTATATTTCAAGTCGACTATGCGTTGGGGCGGATTCTTTCGCGATTCAACGCTCGCCGCTTTACCCGCTTTTCCAGTGGTACGGGTGCTCTCTTTGAGAGTGCTCCAGCTCCCGCAGGAAGGGCATTTGCCGCTCCACTTGCTCGTTTCGAATCCGCAATCGCTACAAAAAAATACTATTGGCATCGCCACCTCGCTTTAGATTTTTTTCACATGAATAGCAAAGCGGTTTTTATGGCAAGCACAATTTTCGTTAGGTTATTGTCTTGTTTAAAAACTGCCACGCAGTTTAGTGCGATTCAACATAATTTTCAAAAAAAGTTTTGGCATCTTACAACAGTTGTATTATTATATCGAAAGAGGTGGAACTTATATGAAACTAAGTATAATAGTTTTTGGGACTCCGACCTGTTCCTGGTGCAGGAAAGTAAAAGACTTTCTTCAAGCGAAGGGTCATAGTTTCAAATATATAGATGTGTCTGTAGATGGCAAGGGATTGCGAGACATGGTGCGCAAGTCGGGACAACAGGGTGTCCCACAGCTTTGGATTAACAACGTCGCAGTAGTGGGGTTTGATCGGGTAAAGATCGAACAGTTATTAAACGAAAGAAATTAATTAGACAGGAGAAAAAAAATGAACACTAACGCCGAGAAATTTCACAACCTGATTACGCGTCTGCAAGTTGTGCTGAGCGAAATCGATTATGCCCAAAAGGCTTGTCTGCAAGCCGGAAAAATGGAGTGCCAACTCCTAAACCATCTTTATCTGGTCAAAACCCCGGTGAACATGAATGAGCTGGCAAGAGTGCTGGGAGTTTCCCATAGCCGGGTCACCCGCATCATGGACAACCTGGTCAGCAAGAAACTCGTAACCCGTCGTCCTTCGGAAGAAGATCGTCGCTGCTGGTTTGCCATTATATCGGACAAGGGCAAAAAACTCGCGGAAAACAGCCAGCAAACCGTTGTGGATCAACAAAAGAAGATCCTCGCCAAGATACCGGAAAAAGATGTGGATGAAGTCTATAACGCCTTGAAAAAGTACGTCGAACGCTATGAGGATGTGCTCAAAGCGACTTACGTGGAATATTGATGTCAAGTAAAATTACGACCACCTGGGTCGATAACATGACCTTTGATGCGGAGATATCCGGTTACCACATTCTCATGGATGCCGATCCTGAGTGGGGTGGAGAAGACCGGGGAACGCGTCCCAAACCTTTGCTACTGGCTGCCCTGAGCGGTTGTTCCGGATTGGACGCGGTATCTATTCTTAAAAAAATGCAGATCACTAACTATCAATTTCACATGGATTTGGAGGCGGATTCCACCAGCGAACACCCCATCGTCTATCACACGATTCGTTTCAACTTCTATTTTGAAGGGGATAACCTGCCCGCGGATAAGATTGTGAAAGCAGTCAAGCTTTCAACCGAGCGATATTGCGGGGTGATGGCAATGCTGCAAAAAGCCGCCAATATCACGATTAAGATATTCATCAACAACAACGAGGTGGAACAATAATGAAACTCAACATAATCATCATAATGGTTTCTCTGATCGCGGTTTTGGGATGCACTCCCGCACAAACACCGCAAGAGAATGCCGCCCCTGTAGTTAATGAACAGGAAGTCACACCGTCCTTTGAAGAAGCGATGTCTTCCTACCAAAGCGGTACATGGATCACGGATTGGGATCAAGCCCTGGCTGCCTCCAAAGAACTGGGACGTCCGGTGCTAATCGATTTCACCGGCTCCGATTGGTGTGGATGGTGCATCAAGCTCAAAGGCGAAGTGTTTTCAAAACCGGCGTTTATTGAGTATGCCAAGGATAATCTGATCTTGCTGATGATTGATTTTCCCCGTAAAAGGAAGCTTCCCGTCGAACAGCAAACCGCAAACCAGAAACTGGCGGAGAAGTTTGAAGTTGAAGGATTCCCCACCATCGTTTTAGTAAACGAAACCGGCAAGGAAATCAAACGCACAGGATATCAACCCGGAGGACCAGAAAAATACATCGATCATATCAAATCCTTGCTACCCAAGTAAATATAACACCATTTAGGTAGTCTGAACCACTGAGACATGGCGCTGTATTTGTGCCGTGGCTCGGTGGTTTTTTTTTGCTCAAAAACAGAGATGCGCAGAGGGAGATGGAAATAAGATGTATTCCTTGAGATAAACAGATAGTCTTGCCTTACTTCTGAAATTGCTCTTTCCGGAGAATTCCGCTAATTACCATAATTATCATTGCCTTATGCGATTCCGCAGGATCGGCAAGCTACGCGTCCACCTTAGCAATACGGAGTCAATACGGACTTAGTCCGTAATGAGTCCGTATTGACTCCGTAATGCAAAGGGGGAGAATCGGAATTTCGCACACTGTGTAGCGCAGCATGCCGATGCTGTGGAAACGATGGTTATGTTTGATGGTTTTTTTCCTCCGCAGCAGTGGCATGCTGCGCTACAGGGATTCCTTTCCACCCCTTCCCCCCCTCCGCAGTGATCTCTACTTTGATCCGATCAGGATCTTCAAAGAAAACAGCATAAGATTCATCGCCACCTGCGTGGGGATGCCGGTCTTCATAGAGGATCGTGGTGTTTTTGGCGCGGAGTTCAATGGTGATCTCATCTACGAAATCCCGCGAGCTTCCACGAAATGCGAGATGGTTCAAACCAGTGCGGCAGCGATGATAGGCAGGCTCTTGAAAACGTTCTTCCGTCTGGACGAACACGATGTAGCAATCCTCCAATATATAGCTGATGCCGTCATCCCATTGTTGGTGAACGTGATAGCCCAGACGCCCCAACAGCCAGCCCCAGAAATCCGTGCTTTTTGCCAGGTCGCGGACATAGATCTCCACGTGGTGCAGTTTTCCTTTCATGATCACTTTCTCCTATATTGCAAAAATCGCTGGAAGAACGAACCCCCGGCGATGTATCTCATTGAATGATTATCACTTTGTGTAGCGTTGGATGACTTCTAACACTTCGGGAAGGTCCATGCCGATGGATTTGAGGTGTTCGACGGTTGGAAAGCCATCCGGAGTCCAGCCTTTTCTTCGATAGACGCTGTCCACAAGCTGGCGGTATTGGTCTTCGCGATGCTCACGCATGATCGCCATTTTCTCCGAAGTGGATTTACCGGTGGGATCGATGCCGATCTTTTCAGTTAGTTGCTTGTCATAGCGTTCTTGACGGGAGAGATATTCTTCCTCGGTGACCGGTCCGACTGCGCGGTAGGGAGGCATATCATCGATGCGTCTGCCGCCGCCCATGCGCATACAAAAGACCTTTTGGAAGTTATAGACTCGCTCGGATTGCCGAATTAGTTCATGTTTGTCCAGCGGCTTTCCGGTAATCGCTTTGTAGATGTCCACATAGTTTTGGACGTGTTCGGGAACCTTGGCTGGTTCGTCCGTTTCGGCATTATTGGCTGGTTCGATGTCGTTCCAGGGGAGTTTGCAAAGACCCTGCAAGCCAAACCAGGTGCGGAACATGGGGAAATAATGCAGTGCCTCGGCTTTGTCCTCAAAAGTGGGAATGCGGTTATTGACCATATCCATGAAGATCAGCCAGGCTTCGTCGTGTTGCGGACCCTTGAGCGCGAGTGTGTATCCGCCCTGTTGCGCCAGAGATTCTTTGCTCATATATTGGGAATATTCCAGCCCCTTGGCTTCCATGCCGATGTCCTGCAAGAGTTTGGGATCAGCGCCATACTGGTCTGCAAAGATGGCTTTCATGCGACGCACGCCCAAGCCCACGATCTTGCCAAATCCTTCTCCGCGAGCCATTTGATGGATGATCTCAAACGTTGCCTCGGCATTTCCCCAAGTCAGATCAAGACCGCCGGTCTTCTCTTTGTCCAGAATGCCGTATTCATAGCATTCCATGCAGAAGGCGACACTGGTGCCAAAGGAAATCGTATCAATACCGTAGGTGTCGCAATAGAAATTGAGCTCGACCACGTCCTTGGGATCCCAGATGCAGAGGTTTGATCCACAGCCCGCCGCGGTTTCATATTCAGGTCCGTCCACGCAAACAGGCTGTCCTTTATATGGTCCGCTACGGGGCAAAAATCCGTCCACAGCTTTGCAGCATGAGAGCGAGCAGCCATACCAGCAACCGTCAGCCATGCCTTGAGTGAAGAGCTTTTTAAACTCCCAGGAGGCGAGGGTAATGGCTTCGGGCTTTTGCCCATATTTGAAATTGCGGATGGGGAGGAGGTCATAGTCGTTCATGATCTCCATCAGGTGGGCAGTGCCGATCTCGCGCATGTGGCATTGAGTCGCGTCCCCGGCTTCGATCTCTTTATGGAGCTTGAGACCTGTCTTTTGCAGCGTCTCCAGATCAACGGAGTTGTTTGTATCTACTTTGAGTCCGGAATATTTTACCACGAGGGCTTTGATCTTTTTATCACGGAAGACTCTTCCAGTGCCACCACGCCCGGCTTGTTTGAGCCGTGCGACCTTGCGGCGTTTGTCCCAGAAAGAGAAATTTAGACAGGTGATGAGAGCAGAGTTTGCGGCTTCGCCGGAAGACACGACGGAGACGAACTGAAACTTATCGGGACCTTCGGCAAATTCCTCGATCAAACGCTCGGCAAAAATGTGGCTGTTTATTTCCTGATCATCGGCGGAGAGTATCTTGACGACACCTTTGTCGCCGTCGATATAGACGATCACTTCCTCGTCTGATTTGCCTTGAAGCTCAAGTGCATCAAAACCTGAAAACTTTGTGTAAGGACCAAAATGTCCGCCGACGTTGCAATCAACTGGAATTCCGGTGAGTGGAGAAATCGTTGTGACGATGGATTTTCCGCTTCCAGGATAGCTGGTGTTTCCGCAAAGCGGACCGAAAGCGATGCAGAGTTCATTTTCCGGGCTGTCCCACTTGGTGTCGTCTTTGACCCCATGCCACATCAGATACAAGTCAAAACCCTTGCCACCGACGAATTTGTCGATCATCAGGTCGGTCACTGGTTTTTCTTTGATAACTCTGTCGCCAAGGTTGATATAAAGGCTACGGCGATTATAGCCTTTTTCGATTGGTTTGAGGGCATAGCTGAATTCTGCCAGGACTTTGCGCATTTTATGTTCCATTTTCCATATCTCCTTATTCTTGAACGATCCGGATTGCCTCAACCGGGCAGGATTTTGTGCAAACACCGCAAGCGATGCACTTGAAAGGATGCATACCTCCATGGTAAGTTTGCATCGAGCCGGTCGGACAAATGGCGACGCACATATAGCAACCGATACAGAGCTTTTTGGTTACCATCACCACCCCTTGAGGCGTGATCGTGAGAGCCAGCGTCGGGCAAGCTGCGACACAGGTTTCGCATTGGTTGCAAACGTTCATTTCGGGCAGCTTGGCAGTCTCCGTGATGCGGATACAGGATCGCTCAGGATCGTCTATCCTGAAGTACAGATTCGCGCACGCGCTTTCGCAGACGTGGCAGGCAATGCACTTATCCGGATATGTCTTCAGCACTTTTTTCATTACCTTCTCCTAATTGAGGATATTATGATGATGTCAGGATTTTTAGGCACTGCGAAACAGTCAACCAAATTTTAGAATCTGATTCCCAGAGAAGTGCCCGCGTGAAAATTGACTGGCTCAAGATCAAAGAAGGCTTCCGTCACGTTCCACAGGGTATTATATTGACCGTAGGCGGCAAGGGAGATGTATTTGTTGATATTGGAAACCAGGTAGACAGCTCCGTTCAACTCGTCAATATGCAGGATGTTGAATCCGATTTCACTTTTCCGATAGGCATAGTCCACTACTGCCGTGAGATGGGCATAACGCAATCCTACCAAGTTGAGACGCATATCAGCGCTTAGTTTGGTGGTCTTGACGACGCTATTATGATTGTAGTCCTTTGTTTCATTATAGACATAATCAAAGTCAAAGCCCACCACGCTGCCTACGTTTTTGTGCAGGAGAGCGGCAAATTCGACCATGTTGGTATTCACAGATTGGTAAGTGTTCATATCGCCGAAAAAGGTGTAATCTTGCCTCATGGCGTCCAAACGAGCCCCCAAAAGGTATGCGTCCTCGTGCACAAAAATCAGCGGTCGGTTGGCAGGAGCGAGCCCTTCGAGATAATTTGGCATCCGGTATCCGGAGATGATATCCGAGACATACAAATACGAACGAAATCTCCATTTGGGATTCCAGTCCGTGTCGTAGCGAGTAAAATTGGCTTCGGTCAAGCCGGTGGGTGCAAAGTCAAAATAATCCACTGTTTCTTCCGGGTTGAAGAGAAAACTTCCCCCTACATCGAGCCTCTGAGTAGTTGATTTGACCGCCTTGGCAAAACTTAGAGTATAGTCTTGGAAACTTGTGGCCCAGTATCTCTGTAGCCAGAGTGGGTAATCAAGCGTGCGCGTTCGTTTATAGGTGTTGCGGTTGATGCTGAAAAAGAGACGCAACTTTTCGCGATCTGGCAAACCGGCGCCAAAAGACATTTGCGTGAGATAATAGTCGTTTGTCCGATATTTATCTTCTCCAAAGATGAGGACTTTGTCGATGGCTTTGATCACTTTGCTTTCGCTTTCGATGCCAAAATATCCCAGTTTTACACGGGCGAAATTGGAGGAGGCAAACTGAAAGCGGATGTCATTATCATGAGTAGCGGTGACCATGAACTCATTAGTGCTGAAGGCATTGAGATAATTGGTTAGCTTGAAATCGGAATCGTTTCTCTTGGAGTAAAACTCTAAACCGCTATAGGTGCCGGATACATCTTTTGGGGTCTTACTATTGCTCTTGTTCAGGTCTTTAGTGTTGTTGATTGTTTGATTGGTTGAATAGTCCGTGGTTTCCGGGATCTGTGTTGAAACCGCGTAGCTGCCGTCGTTGAGCATGAATCCCATTTCCATGCTGGAGTGATACCATGGATTTTGAGCGCCGTCAGTGGCGATACCAACGTCCTTGACTATCTTGGCAGCCATCTCATTCAAGCTTAATCCGGCAGAAATCATATTGCGGCACAAGATGCTGCAAAATATACTGTTAGTTCCGCCACCATCGATTGCGATCGCGTCCGCTGCCGCACTATACATGACAAAGCTGTTCTTGCGGACTGGCTTGGATTCCGCCAGTCCTATTCTGGGGGCGGACGAAGTAGCAAAAGAGTTTCTCCGGCAGACGTCGAGGATGATTATATTCACTTTCGCTTTGGCAAGTTCCTTGTCCAGCCTGGCCAGGGGAACGCTAAAATAGCGGACGTCATCGGCGTCTTTGTATTCAAAGCCGACCGGCAGCAAGTAAGTTTCACCGTCCACCTGTGCGCAGTGACCGCTGTAGTACAGAATTGTTTCATCGAGGGAAGTGATGGTAGAGACAAAACGGTTGAAGACGTCTTGAAATGACTTATGGTCAAGGTTGGTTTCATGGATCACTTGGAAACCAAGCTCCCGCAATGTGGCACTCACCAGTGCTGCATCGGCATTCGGGTAATGAAGTTCGCTCACGCCATAACGATCGTTAGAGATCACCAAAGCCTTGCGGCTTGCAAAGGTAAATGCCAATAAAGACAGCAATATCAATGAAAACGCTACTTTTTTCATTTCCACCTCCAAGAAGTTTTGCCACAATGTTTAGTGCGGATATTCCTGTCAATCAAATTCTGTGAGGGGCAAAAAGGTAAGAGCTGTTAGACGAAACTCAGATAATGGAAAGTTCTTGTTTGATACTGCGGATCAGAGATTCTGTGTCCAGGCCCGCCCAGTGGTAAAGGTCGTCTGCGGTGCCGGAATTGGGATAACTGCGCACTCCGATCTTGACCAGTTTGGCGCAGATGCGCTCTTCCGCCAATCTGTCTGCGATGATTGATCCCAAGCCGCTGTGGACGTTGTGGTCTTCGATACTGAAGATGGTCCCGGTCTTGGCGGCAAAATCGAGAATCTCGCGATCGATCGCGAGCGGACAGGAAATATATATAAGCTGGAGATAGATACCCTCTTCGCGAAGGCTGTCAACAGCTTTGAGCGCGTTTCCGGCAGGAGTTCCGCATACGATCACGCAACCGTCGTTTCCGAGACGTAGGACGTCCGCCATGCCATAATCGAAGGTATAGTCCATTTTATAGAAGAGCCCGTCTTCATCGTTTTTCAGGATTGACAATTTGCTGCGGCCCATGGTCACAAAATAGTTGCCCGGTTTGTTGATCAGCCAGCGGATGATGCGATCGGTGTGATTCGGATCGGCGGGGCAGATGAGCCTGAAATTATAGAGATTGCGCGTCAGACCAATGTAATCGATGCACTGATGCGTCTTTCCGTCTTCGCCGACGTCGAGTCCCACGTGGGTGACCACGACCTTGAGATTGGCATGGTTTATGTCATTGAGCCGCTGCATATTGTAAACCTCGTCGATGCCAAACATACCAAAGTCCGACCAAAAGGTCTGAATCCCACAAGCGGAAAGGGAACCCGCAGCAACGGATGTGTGGTGTTCCATGATCCCGCTTTGGATAAAATTATCGGGATGATTTTTGGCAAATTCTCCGGTTTTCACGCTGGCGGCGAGGTCGCAATCAAACACGGCGATAGGTGTTGAGCTGTCTATATTGATCATGCCGAGATCGGCAATGGCATTTCCCCAGGCGCTACGATTGTCCGTGTCCTTGTCATAAACGATTGGTTGACCGGATTTGAGATCGCCTTTCAATGCAAAATGATTTCCATTTACTTTGGTTTTGGGAGGTTTAAATTCTTTTCTGGCTTTGCGATAGTCCTTGATCCGATTGGGGACACCAAGGATATTGAGCGCCTCCTCAAGTTGCTCTTCGTCCAACGCGGAACCGTGATATTTCGCCATGTTTTCCATGAAAGGTACCGCTTTGCCCATCACTGTGTGCGCCAGGATCATCACCGGAGTTTCGGCATCTTCGGCTGCTTCTAACGCACCGGAGATAAGACCAAAATCATGTCCGTTGATTTCCAACACATACCAACCGTCGGATTCCCAGTTTGAGCGAATGTGCTGGGGCATCACCTCATGGATGGAGCCGCTGATCTGCAATTGGTTGTAATCCACAATCGCAGTAAGATTATTGAGCTTAAATTTGGCGGCAAATCGTCTTGCCTCGCTGATCTGACCCTTTTGCTGTTCGCCATCGCCCATGATGCAATAAACTCTATAGGGAGTAGCGTTTATCCTGCTTGCCAAAGCCATTCCGGCGGCAGCGGAAAGTCCCTGTCCCAGGTTTCCGGTTGACCATTCCACCCCCGGAACCTCGCGTTCGATATGTCCCTCAAAGATGCTGCCTAAAAGGCGAAACTGCGACACGGCATCGTCCAGTTCAAAATATCCGTTCAAACCCAAAGCTGAATAGACTGCTGGAGAGAGGTGCCCATTGCTGATCACGATACGATCACGATCCGGCATCTGCGGATTCTTGGGATCATGTTTGATGTGTTTGTATAGAGAAAGCATAAAATCTATGGCGGACATCGATCCGCCGGGATGACCAGAACCAGCCAGGGTGGTCATTGTCAGTATCGCTGCGCGGGCGATTTTGGCTTGATTGAGCAATTCGTTTTGCATTTCGTTGTCGATCTTGGTCATGATTTCCTCACAAAATAGTCGCTGTAAATAAGTGTCCCCTCCACGTTGCAGCAGCAACGTGAAGGGGCTCTAAATTGGTGGAGCATAGCGGGATCGAACCGCTGACCTCATGACTGCCAGTCATGCGCTCTCCCAGCTGAGCTAATGCCCCAAGTCGTGATTGACTTTGATTGAGCCACTCTCAAAATCGCGCTTTATTTGTCAAGCAGAAATATGCGAGCGATGCCGTAATTATTATACAATGAGAGGATAAGATATTGGATGGTGGAATCTTATCTGATCTCTACACTGCAGATCTTACCTCAAATGCACCTGCCCATCACCATATCATCCGCTCGTTTGTCCCCCGCGCAAACAAAAAGAATCACTCAGCAACTTAGTAAGAGACGCGTAGCTTGATTTTAAGGCTGGGTTGTGGTTCAGATTCCATCTTCAAGGACTCTTTCCAACATGATTTTCAGTTCCTGATAAAAGAGATTCGGGTTATCATTTCGGGTGGCGGAAGTGATCACTTTGACGTCTTCGCGTTTCCACTTCCACTTGGGATTGCCAGCGCTGACGATGAAGATCGTGTTTTTCTTATCCCCCTTTTTGGCAATATCCTTCATGCCGTGATTGAGCAACAGCCCGGCTTTGACCTGTTCCATCACGAGTAATGCGGCATAGTCGCGGTCTTGGATATCCTTAAAGTTCTTGATAGAAATCACTTCGACGTTGAAATCATCGGCAAAATCTGCGTCGATTTGCTTGATGATTCCACGCTTGTAATTGCTATCCGCACCCTTGAGAATTCCGATAAGGATAGTCTCTTTGGTGGGATCGCTATGCCTGGCGGGATAGTCAAAACTCTGCTTTGAGCAAGCCCCCGCCAGCATCAATATGCTCATTACAGCCAAGACGAATTTCATTGGACACCCCATGGTATTTTAATAACGAACTGTAAAATCCAGGTGCTGATAATGGTCAAGTAAATTATTTGTGTCAGTATGTGCGATTTTTAGAGACTGTTCAAAATCTCCAACGATACTTCCCTATATTTGTAGGTTTCATCGAGAAATAGTGGTCTGAGGATAGTCGGTTATTATTTTCGCAGTAGCGCAGGATGCCGATCCTGCGAGGGGAAAAACCATTCAAACAGTACCTCGTTTCCGCAGCATCGGGACATGCTGCGCTACATAAAATCTTCCCCCTTTGCATTACGGAATCAATACGGAGTCAATACGGACTAAGTCCGTATTGACTCCGTAATGCTAAGGAGGAAGCGCAGCAAGCCGATGCTGCTGAGAAACATGCAATGAGTTAGCCAGCAAAGAGTTAACTTACAATGCAGTAGTTTTGGCTTGGATAAGATATCTCCGGTCTTTAGGTTACAAAAGCCAACCAAGGAATAGTTGAACAGTCTCATTTTTATCCTTTACCAAGAATATGCGGGTCAGAGCGTGCAAACTGGATTTCTGCGGTGGCTTGCGATATTTGCGCTTGACAAGAAAGGGTGTCTGTTTTCCTTGACCCGACAGCGGGGTGTAGCGCAGCTTGGTTAGCGCACTGGTTTTGGGAACCAGGAGTCGGAGGTTCGAATCCTCTCACCCCGACCAGATTTTTCATAGTTGTGGGCGCTTAGCTCAGTTGGCAGAGCGCTTGCTTTACACGCAAGATGTCGGGGGTTCAAATCCCTTAGCGCCCACCACTCAAACTTTTAAAAATGAACTAACGGATGGATGATGAAAATAGCCGTCACCGGAGCCAACGGATTCCTCGGAAGCAACATTGCAAACTATTTCCTTGATCAAGGTCATGAGATTTGCGCGTTGATGCGTATGCAAGGGGATGCGGCTCTTATTGATCCCCGCGTTTCCATTGTCAAAATAGACTACGATGATCACCAGGCTTTACAAACTGCTTTTGCGGATCGCGATATCGTGATCCACAATGCCGGAAAGACGCGCACCCTCACTTTCAATCAAATGATCGAGGCCAACGTCACCACTACGCGCGCCGTGCTAAATGCCGTCAACGCCTGTCCCGGAATCAAGCAATTCATTTTTATCAGCTCCCAATCGGCTTCGCGTCCATCTTTGAGCGGAGAATTGATTACTGAAACCGATCTGCCCGCGCCGGTCACCTGGTATGGAAGATCCAAGTTATTGGCGGAGAGAATGATCCAGACACATTGCGCTATCGCATGGACGATCATTCGTCCGGTTCCGGTTTACGGGGGGGGAGACCGTGATTTTCTCAAATTGTTCAAGGCTCTCAAGAATGGAATTGACCTTCAAATCGGCTTTAAGGAGCGCGGTGTAAACATGATCTATATGACTGAACTGTTAGACTTTGTCAATCTCTGCATCGATAATCCCAAGGCGTTTCGCGAGATATTTTTCGCCTCTGACGGCAAGGTCTATCACCAGTCCCAAATATCTACCTACATTGCTCATATAATGAAGATTGAAACCATACGCATTCCGCTTCCCGATCCTCTGGCAAAGGCGATCTTCCACGTCGGAGAGATTTTGAGCCGTGTTCGGAGAAAGCCAACTGTGGTTGGTGTGCAAAAAATGAAGGAAGTGATGGCGCCAAATTGGACTTGCAGCATCGACAAAGCAAAGCGCCTGCTTGGCTGGGAACCCATTCCACGCCTGAAAGAAAACCTCTTGGAAACTTATCAATGGTATCAAAAACACGGCTGGCTCTGATCCTTCTGCTTGTCTGCCTTGGGACGCAGGTTCTTCTTGCGCAAGGTGATGTCGCGCCTCTGATCTTACGTGACTTTGTATTGAATGTCCCCTCCGGCTGGGAAAAAAACTATGAGCCCGCCGAATTGGTCTTCGTGGGCGAGCTTGATACAGAGGGCAGGATAATTTTGATCAGCATCTTCGATGAGAAACAGGAGCTGAGAGCCTTATTGGAGCGAGGGTTGGCTGTTTTTCAACTCAAGGATAAGAACTTACCGACAGGAGTGAGACGTTTCATTGTCTCTTTGAAACAGGAAACCCCCGCTCCAATGTTCGCAAGTGAAATCAAACCAAGGGAGACACCGGTTTCGACAGATCCGCTTAAAAAACGCATCGACATCTGGATCAAATCCCAAAGAGACGCGTTTGACCTTTTTTCCCCCCGCCAAATTGGTGAAAGTCCCTTTTCCAAGCCATGCTATGCCTATCGCGGGTTCTTTATGCACAGCGGTTTGAATAACATCGACCGGCAAACCCGGCGTCTGGGCTTCACGCATCCAGCCACGCTTTTCTCCTCCACGCTTTATGACTCATATTATCAGGCATTCTATACACAAAACGAGACCGGTAACTATGAAAACCGCGTCTATCCGTTTCACATCGCTTTGACCGATCTGCAAACCGGACTGGGGGATTATGACCACCGTTTCGCACGCGGATCATTTGCCAAGAACGAGCTTTTTGGTGTGCCGGGGTTCTTTTACACGCTTGGATTTATGGCGCAAAACGGATGGTGGGAACAGCAAAACTCCGCTCAATCTTCGATGAAACACTATCTTTCGGTTCCCATAGTCAAATCCATCAGGCTGGAAACCGAATATGCCGATTTTTCCCGTGGCGTTTCCATGATCCAATTGCTACCCGCTTATTGGCGGAGCGCGCTTTTTTCCGTCGATCACAACTATGAGCATATCTATGCGGCTCTGCGCAATCCGATCATCGATATCGAAGTTTTGCGCATCAACGAAGTGGCGAAATCCAACATCTTTCATACCAATCTGAAACTGAACAGCACGCAAATCAAAGCCGGAAGAGCATTTAACCTATTTGGAAATCAATTCTCGATGGGTTATGAACATCTGGAAAGCAAGCGCAACTTTGATGCGGTGGCGGATTTTGAGGACAAACTCCAGGTCGCTTTCGATCGCAGCCAAAAAAACTTCAACGCCAGGCTGAAAGCGGAACTCAATGACTATGAGAGCTATCTGCTGGACGCAGAGCTTTCCACCGCTTTGGGCTTTTTTCTTTTTGGATTGGAAGGATTCTATAACTTGGATAAAAGAGAGCCTCTTTATAGCACGGCAGATATCTACACTCCTGGGGAGACCAGGCAACTCGCGTCCAAAAGCCTAAAAAGCGAATTGGTTGGGGCGATGTCCTATGCCGGCATATCCGGGCTTGTAATCGAGGGCGCTTTTGGACAAAGATCGGCCATCCAATCGGAAGGACTGACCGATGACACAATCAGTGCGGAATATCCTTTCCTATATGGCTCAGCGACACTCAAATTAAGCAAGAGAATTGGCAACTATCTGCTTGATCTGAAACAAGATACGAGGTGGCAGGAGGAAATCGATATCCTGCGTGAACATCCGCAATGGCAATCCCAAAACTCTCTGATTCTCACTCGCGAACTGCCATATAACAATGCCATCTTCGCCGGCGTGGGGGTTTTGGGGCATTCGGATTTTCGGAGTATGGAATCTGCTATGTTCAAAGTGGAAGCAAGCGCGGCAGTGGATCTTTGGGCTGGTGTGCGGATCACGAATCTTTTTGAAATCAGCTTTGCCTTGAAAAACATCGGCGATGCCGACATCTATGGAGTTTATCCAATTCCAGCATCCATGCACGCTTCGATCCGTTGGTTCTATCTGAACTGAGCTAAAGACAGAGCAGAGCTTGTCCTTGAACCTTTCGGGGAATCCCGATCCTGCTGCGCAAAAACATCTCCAGTTAGATCATCGTTTTCGCAGCAATGGCATGCTGCGCTACAAGATAAGGGGAGCCTAACTTTCCCTGAGGTGTTCGTGCAGGAAGTCGTGGTATTCCTTGTTGCTAAACACCAATTCCTCATGCGTGCCTTTGTGGCAGAACCCATTGTAATCGATGAAAAGCACCTGATCCACATAACGCAAGGTCGAAAGCCGGTGTGAGATCACCACTGCAGCGATACCCGGATAATTGGCATTGATCTGTTGCCAGAGCTTTTCCTCGTTTTCGGCGTCCAGACTTGCGGTAATATCATCCAGAATAAGCAATTGAGGTTGTTTGATCAGTGCACGGGCGATGGTAATCCTTTGTTTCTGACCTCCGGAAACGCCCAAACCGCGCTGTCCGACAAGAGTTTCGTCCTGATTGGGGAAAGCTGCGATCTCAGCTTCGAGCTGGGAGGTTTTGACCGCTTTGGAGTATTCAAACACGTCAGTTACATCCAGCGTGAAGCCGATGTTTTCACGAATGGTTCCGCTAAAGAGAACCGGCTCCTGAGGCACGTAGGCAACGATGTCCCTCAGGCTGGTAAGATCGATGCTTTGGTAGTCTATATCATTGATAAAGAGATGTCCCTGAGTAGGTTGAATCAATCCCATGATCAGGTTCGCGATCGTGGATTTTCCTGCACCGGTGGCGCCAAGGATAAGCAGCTTTTCACCTTTATCAAGGGTGAAGTCGCAATCGCTGATGACCTCTTCATTCTTGCCTGGATAGGAACATCCCACTTTGTTAAAGCGAAGATGGTCAAAGCCTTCCACCTTTCTGATCCCTGCCGACGATTGGTTGAAAGTAGGGAAGTCCTTCATTTCTTCGAGGCGGTCGATATTGACAAACGCCTGCCTGCCGGAAACAAATAGCTGCGGGAGATCTAATAGCGGATAGATAATCATGCTCAAGTAGCTGTAGAACAGGAAGAAAGTGCCAGCAGTGATATGTCCCTTCACTGCCATATATCCGCCAAAAAGGATCACTCCCACCAGCGCAATATAATCGATGTACTCATAGATCAGATGCAGGATGGCGTTCAGTTTCACCACGCTCATTTCGGTCTTGAAACGCTTTGCCAGCGCGACGTCGAAAAAGCGGTTATACTTCTCTTCGCTCACGAAAGCCTTGACGATGCGTATGCCGGAAAAGCTCATTTCGAGCTGACTGTTGATGGCGCTGATCGCTTGTTGATTGCGCTCAAAATTCTTATACAGGCGATCCGAGGTAAAATAGAAAACCACCATCATCAGCGGTAGCGGAGCGATCGAAAGTAGGGTCAGACGCGGATTGATGCTAAACATCACAATGAGGCTAAAGAGGATCAGACTGAATGAATTGACCGCGCGAAAGATCCCAGAGCAGAGAAACCAACTGATCTTGGGAAAATCGCTGAGATCGTCCGTGAGCCTTGTGACAACGTCGCCGGTGCGGTATTTCTGGAAAAAAGTGAAGTCCTTTTGAGTGACGAACCTGAAATAGAATATGCGCAGCCGATGCTCGAAACGAACGTTCATCCAACCTCTCAAAGCTGGATAGAAACCGGTCACAAGCTGCGCGATCCCGATGGCAAGGAAGAGCATGATCACGCGGTTCACGGCAGCCATTTGATCACCACGCAATTCAGGGACGAGAGTGGTCGTCCTTTGCAGGATGTCGATCAGCTTTCTGAAAACAATCGGATAGGCGATGGAAACCGCGGAACTGCCAAGCGTGAAGACAAGCATGAGCAAAACGAACCCCTTTTGCGTCATCCATTGCCTAAACACCCATTTGAGGTTCTTATTCAACCCGATTCTCCTTGCCAAGCATTTGCAGCTCAACCAGTTTGCGATACTCCATTGAAGAAAGCATCATAGCTTGGTGCGTACCGCGATCGATAATCTCGCCTTCGCTGAAAAAGAGTATCTCGTCGGCATCCAAAACCGAAGTGAGACGATGCGCCACCACGACCGCCGTAGCGTTTGCAAAGACCTTGTGCATGGTGCGTTGGATCTTGGCTTCGGTCTGCGGATCGATGGAAGCTGTGGCTTCGTCCATCACGATCAGTTCGGCGTCGAAAGCCAGCGCTCGGGCAAAGCTGATCAGTTGTTTCTCGCCCTGTGAGATGTTTTGTCCGCGTTCCGCGAGTTCGGTATGCAGTCCGTTGCCCTGGTTGCGGATAAAGTCGTCCATTTGCACGATGTTGATCGCTTCTTTGACTTTGGCTTCGGGAACAAGATCGTTATAGACTCTCACGTTTTCAAGGATGCTGCCCGGAAAGAGGAAAATATCCTGCAAAATTAGCCCGACCTTTTTGCGCCAGGCTCTGAAATCAGTTTCAGAGAGCGGAGTTCCGTCCACGAGAATTCTTCCCTTTTGGATGGGATAGAAGCCGCAGAGCAGGCTCACGGTGGTCGTCTTGCCACTGCCAGAAGCGCCTACCAGAGCAATCTTTCCACCTTTGGGGATGCAAAAGGAGACGTCTTTCAAAACCCATTCTTCGTCATTGTAGGCAAACCACACGTTTTCAAAAACGATCTCTTTTTCAAAGGAAGGAACGATCCTGCCGGTGAAAAGCTCATCCTCAGTCTCCAGTTCCGTCAGCTCCAATATGCGTTTCAGGGAAACAAAGGAACGTTGGATCTGCATCACGTTTTCGGATATGTGCAGCAGCGGCCAGATCATGCGATAGATGTATTGGATAAAGACGATCAAAGTGCCGATGGTCACCGCTCCGCTAATGATCTTTGGCGCGGAAAGCTTGATCACGACAACGATGAAGAGCACGTTGAAGATAAACATAAAAATGCTCTGAGAGCCATATTCCAAAAAGGAAGTGCGTCTTTCCAGCTTCATCTTGGCAGCCGAACAGCGCTCCAGATCAATGATGATCTTGTCCTGACGGTTCAAAGCCTGGATGATGGGCATGCCCTGAACGTAATCCGTAATCTTTGCGGTTATATCCGCGTAGCGCTCACGTATCTGCTTATAGAACTTTGAGATATATCGGATCAGATAATAGTATAAAACGATAGTGGCGATCACCGCAGGCAATATGAAGATCGTGATCCGCCACTCGCGCAAAAAGAGTACGATAAATACGCCAAAGAAGAAGATCACGTTGCCGATTATGCGGATGGAAAGCTCTGAAAACAGTACCTTTACGCGCTCGCTGTCGCTTTCAACGCGGGCAATCAATTCTCCCACCGGTTTGCGGTTGAACCACTGGATCGGCAGCTTGAGCAGATGGCTGAAGACTTTGGCTTTGAAATTGGTGATGACTTTGATTCCGAGCCGCGACAATAGCACGACCTGGAGATAGGAAAGCAAGCCCGATACGAGCACCACACCCATGAACAGGAAACCATAGTTGAACATCTGGTTCACGTTTCCCGAAGGGATGCTCTTGTCCACGATCATCGCCAGGATCAGCGGATCCACGAGCTGCAACGCCGAGGTCAACAACATGGCAAAGAGCCCGAAATAAAGCAATCCCCTGTCCTTTTTCACGTATGGATAAAGGAGCCGCAGGTAATATGCGAAGTTCTGTTTTGGTTCGGACATTTTTCTCCAAATGAAGGGCTTGGGGGTGGGGAATTCCGATTCCCCACAGCTTGGCAAACCAAAGCCGAATCGGAGTTCGGCTTCCCAATGCGCAAATTCGGCATCTCTTTAGGCTTGCCGACACACTGTATGCTGTCAAAAAAACAATGGTCGGGATGAGAGGATTCGAACCTCCGACCTCTCGGTCCCGAACCGAGCGCGCTAACCGGACTGCGCTACATCCCGACCGTGTTTGTTCAAACTTTGATGAGCCGTCTTTCTGTCAAGCTTATTCTTTGCTGATCGCTTTCAGAAGACGCTCTGCTTCCTCGGAAGTGATCTTTCCCGCTTCCAGCATTTCGAGGATTTTGATGCGGCTGCGCTCATTGACCAAGTCTTTTTCCTTGTCGCTCAGATCGCCGCCCAGATAGGGTTTGATCAAGGGTGAATCAAAGACCTTTTTGAAATAGTTCTTAAACATATCCTTTTCACCGTGGAAATGTTCCTGTAGCCGCTCTTTTTTAAATTCCGACGCCACCTTTTCCTTGAAGACTTTGATAATCTCCTGAAAACTCTCGCCGATCTCTTTACTAATCTTATCGACGTTGGAGACGACCTTGTCCTTGGTCTCATAGACATCAAATCCACTCACGGTTTCTTTCAACTTGCCGATGGCATCGATGATCGTGCTTTGGATCTTTTCTTCGTCAATGGATTTCACCGTCTTTTCAACGTAGGCACTGATGTTTTCCATCAATTTCATCACTTTTTCCTTGTCTTGGTCGGACATGGTGATGTTGATGCCATCCTTTAGCTGTGCGAGTTTCATCATCAGAAAGCTGAGGTTCATGTGTCCGTCCGAGCTCAGTTTGATCATGCCGTTTTCGGTAATGATCTCGATCTTGGTGTCTCCAGTTCCGCGGATCATGTGGAAACTGTCGTCATCGCGGGTGATTTGGATGTCGATCTTGCTCTTCAACGTTCCGAGCGCGGTTTTGGCATTTAGCTCAAAGTCAAAGTCTTCCGGCAGAACCAGATGCACGATTCCGTTTTCGTTTTCAAAACGGAAGTTTCCGCCTTCGACGGGTAAGGTCTCATAATAGATGACTCCGTTTTCGTTCTCGATCTCCACTGCTTTGAAGCAAGCGGCACGTAGTTTAACGGGGCCGTTTTCGGATTTGATGATGATTTGATCTCCGCTCATTGCTTCCGCGGAAAGGGGTCCGTTTTCCAGTTCGATATCCAAATCACCTTCGCAGTTATGCAATTTGACCGGACCGTTTTCACTTTCGATCTTCTTCTTGCCGTGGCAGTTATTGATCATCACCGGTCCGTTTTCGTTGCTGATCTCTAGATCAACGTCCAGGTTTTGAACGCTCAAGGGAAGGTTGTCGGTTTCCACGCTCAGTTTCACTCCCTTGGGGATCATCAGGCTGATCGAGGATTTCCCCAGGCTGAAAAACCCCTGTTCGAGCTCGGAAAGCTCATCTAATTCGATCTTGAGCTCGGTTTCATTGAATGAGGCGCTGACGTATTCCTCAAAGTCAAAATCTTCGGCGGGATCGACGAGATACAGATCTCCGGTTAGTTCCACTTTGTCCGTTTCGGACGGCAGGATCGAAAGCGGTGCCAGATAATTTCGGATCATCACTTTCTCGATGCCCACATAGTTGAATACGTGTCTGAGTTTCATGGCTTTCATTGTTTTCTCCTTGTTTCTATCATTGCGATTGCGTCCTCCACCTTGATGAAACCTTCCTCAAGGTCGCATAGTATATCTTCGTATCCGGTGGAGGCGGGGTTGTTTTTTCCAATGCGGCGGATGATCTCCACCAGTCTGTTTTTGACGGTTGGGTAGGAAATTTTCAGGCGCTTTTCCATCTCTTTGATGTTGCCCTGAACCAGGATAAATGTCTTCACGAACTCAAGCTGCTCAGGCCTCAAAAGCTCGGGCCAACCACGCTCAAATTCGCCATTATAGGACACAGCGCAAGCCCGGCAGTGATATTCCTTCACGACCAAAGCACCGTGACACAACGGACAATTTAAAATATCCATATTCATCTCCTTGACATTTTCAATGCCATGATTGAATATCTTAAGAATCTGTCAAGAGAAATCTTCAGAATATCAAGATTACAAGATTTGATCTCGACAATGCAGCGATTAGCTGCAAGCGGTGCAGTTCTCAACTCTTCAAACAAGTTCCCTGCTCATGCCTGCATTAAGTCATTTTTTGGCTGTCAAAGTCTGGAGTTGGCAGACAGGTTACCAAAGCCAAAAACTAACACATAGCAGGCTAACTCATTACAGGCTAAGTCATTGCAGCATTCTACGCAGGATCGGCATCCTGCCCTGCCTCCTTAGCAATACGGAATCAATACGGACTTAGTCCGTAATGAGTCCGTATTGATTCCGTATTGCTAAGGGGGAAGATGTCCCGTCCTAAAAAAGTTGACACCAAATCAACTTCTAAGGAGAAGAGAAAATGAAAGAAAAGAAGCCCGTAAATCGTTATAGCATGGCTTTTAAAATGCGTGTTATTGAGGATGTCGAAAACGGTCTGATTTGCG
>JAUYAR010000155.1 GCA_030693415.1 Candidatus Cloacimonadaceae bacterium
TTCTGCTTGGCGAGTTGGAGTTCGATGCCGAACTGGATGCGTTCTTTGAACCTGATCTCGACCCGGCACTGTCCATCAAAGCTGTTGAGGATGGCATTGCCTTTCCATTCCAGTCCGTTCTTCTCTGCTACCTCTTCCAGGTATAGCTCCACTTCCTCAAAGAGCTTGGCTTTGTCTTTGATGATGCGATCCTGGAGTTTCTTGGCTCTTTCGATGGTCTTGGTCACGACGGCATCCTGCTTGATGATTTCCGGTTTGATAATCGAGATGGGGATGCTCTGTCCATTAGCGTCAGTCTTAGTGCGGTCGGCTGTCTTCTTAGTCTTGGGGGTGTCCATTAGATGTCTCCTTGTGCTTTTTATTCATGTTTCTATTCTCAGTTGAGTTGTTTTCATCTTCTTTGACTAAAGCTTTCTTGATGTAGTTCTGCAGCATGGCGATTACGGCTCTGCGTTCGTCTTTGGATAGCAGGTTCCAGTGGCTTTTTCGGTAATGGGTGATCAGGAAGGTTCTGAGCTTATACTCATCCCATTTGGCTTTTTTCATCAGGGAATGCATGTACATCCCCTGATTGTCATAGGTGTATTCATCAGGCTTGTTGGTGAGGCGCACCCGCATCAGGATCAGCTTAAGTTCGGTCAGGATCAGTTCATCCAGGGCGGTAAGCGAGTCGCCCAGACCTAAGTACTTGAGAAGTCCTTTCAGGTCATCTTCCGACCACTTGAACTTCTTCACTCTCATGGCATGGATATCTTGCCGGAGGTAGCGTTCTCTCTGTTCTTTCGTCATAGTAATACCCTCGTTTGCTTGGGGGTTGTTAGTTTATTATCCTGTGACCACCGAGGCTGTTGAGACCACGCAGCATTTTCAGGATACCCTTGATTACTTTTCTGCCGATCTTGGGGACGTTCTTGCGGGAGATAACCACATAGACATAATTCCTCAGATCGACCACTTCAATGGATGCCAGGGCTTCAAGGTAGATATAGACCCACTGTCTTGATCTGCC
>JAUYAR010000156.1 GCA_030693415.1 Candidatus Cloacimonadaceae bacterium
ATGCATGAGCAATCGCTGATTGCCAATCTGAACATCTCCCAAATCTGTCAAGAAAATGTGAAATGGAAGCACTTAGACCACTTATTCTCCAAGTGCTCTGGTAAAGCAGCGTAGAATGGTGATGGTTTTTGAACAGTCTCAAAAAAATCTACAAAAAATAGATTTCTTTCTACTTGACAAAAATCATTATGACTTTAGATTGTAATTATAAATGCGATAGCGTTTTTGTAAATTATTTCATTATAGGAGGATATGATGAGAGTAGCAGTGTTGATTATAGTAATGTTAGTTGCTTGTTTTGGTTTGGCGGCTCAGGTATTGAACGATTACCGCTCTGTAGTTAGCGGAAATTGGGATGCTCTGACCACCTGGGAATATTGGAATGGATCGGCTTGGGTACCACCGTCGGTGCGTCCGACAAATAGTTCAAACATCATCACCATCCGAAACGGACATACCGTTATAGCCACGACGAATGTATCGATCGATCAGGCGGTTGTGGTAGTCGGAGCCACTTTGAGAGTCAATTCCGGAACTCTGACCGCTTTTAACGGTCCCCTTACACCAGACGTTGAAGTCTTTGGAACTTTGACGCTCGCATCCACAGGCGCAGTGACCGGAAGCGCCACCACTCTATGGATTCACGGCAATTGCGATTATGAGCGCAATGGCGGAAACATTCCATTGGCATCCTAGCGTCCATATTCCACCTTGAATCTCCTGGGCTTGACAAACACCCTTCCAGGAAACAGAAACCAGACCTTATTTAATATGACCTGGAATTGTCCGAGTCAAACCGCGCAATTGAACACGCTCAGCGCCAATTTCCGCGCCTTCACCGGT
Organism: Candidatus Cloacimonadaceae bacterium; assembly: GCA_030693415.1. Taxonomy (NCBI): domain Bacteria; kingdom Pseudomonadati; phylum Candidatus Cloacimonadota; class Cloacimonadia (SeqCode); order Cloacimonadales (SeqCode); family Cloacimonadaceae (SeqCode); species Cloacimonadaceae bacterium (SeqCode). Next base: position 844 of record JAUYAR010000156.1, read on the forward strand.
TTGCTGAAAGTAGTCAGCACCGGCACCGGCGCCTGGGTCTGGAGCAATGTTACCAATAGCACCAAAAACATCTATGCCTATGAGCAAACCGGCGGAACAGTAGACATGAATAGCGGCACTGCCTCGATCACTGCCGATCTTCACAATTCATTCGTCATGAGCGGTGGAACCTTGACGGAGACCGGCACGGCAACCGGCTGCGCCTGGGTCTTCCAAGGTGCCGGTATCGTCTTCAATAAAACCGGCGGCACTATCTCGAACCAGATATCCTATACAGTAAAAAATGCCGCCAGCTTGGAGATATTAAATCAACCCCTCACCGGTACCGGGTCATTCACCCTCAGCTATGGCGGCAGCCTCTATATCCACGATCCCAATGGCATCACCCAAAGCGCCAATGCCGGTGCGGTCCGCGTGACAGGAACCCGCACCTACAATAGTGGTGCCAGTTATTTCTACGTGGGATCTGTTCCGCAAACAACCGGGGACGGCATGCCGGCGACGGTGTATGATTTGACTGTCGACAACCCTGCGGGCGTCTTGCTTAGCAATCCTGCGAACGTGACCAATATATTCTCCTTGTTGAGCGGTTTTTACACCGGGACGATCTCTCCGGACGGATATTACTCACCGAATGTCCAGTGTATCCGGATCGAGCCCTCCGGGGAACAAATCACCGGCTTGGCAGCTTCGGTTTCATATCCCACCTTGTTTCCACAAAGGATCAATAAAAGCTGGAATCTCAGCGGAACCTACAACGGCTACAAATCGATCACCTTCTATTGGTCTGACGTTGAGGATGTGAACACAGATTGGGTAGGGCAAGGATGGGTGCCGGCGGCGTATCAGGGCATCCAGGAACACATGGGGTTTTACGACGTGAGTGTCAGTCCGCGCTGGTTGACTGTCTATGTGGAAGATTCGATCAGTAAAGCAATCTGGACGATCGGCAGAGAAGACAATGAAACCCTGCCCGTGGTGCTGAGTTCTTTCACGGCAACCCTAAACCCGCAAAACAACGTCATCCTGCGGTGGGTCACCCAGTCCGAGACGAGCCTGAGTGGCTTTTTCATCATGCGCAGCGCCTCAAGTGCGCTCAGCGAAGCTTCCGCCGTCAGCACAATGATTGGTGCGACAAATAGTCCGGCAGGTGCCTCATACTCCTTTGAAGACAGGGAAACTGAGCCCGGTTTGTGGTATTACTGGCTGCAAAGCATTGAACTAAACGGCACGAACGAATACTATGGCCCGATCTCACAAACGATCCATACGCCAGATAACAACGAAATCCCGGAGATTCCCGTGCTCACGGGTATTCAAAGGATTTTCCCCAATCCCTTCAATCCTTTGACAACAGTCTTATACAGTCTGGGAAAACCCTCCACTGCGCAATTTTCAATCTTCAACGCCCGTGGTCAATTGATCAGAAAGATCGATACCGAATTCCGCGGGGTCGGAAACTATTCCGTTTCATGGGATGGGAAAGATATGTCTGGAAAGACCTGCCCTACAGGCATCTACCTGATCCGCATGCAAGCAGGAACGGCTATCTCCACTGCCAAGGCAGTGCTTCAGAAGTAGCTATATCGTAACGACAGTCGCCTCGAGTGATGAACAGTGGAAACACTCGAGGCGACTGAGATTACGATAAAAACCGTATTACAACATCACCACTTTGCGCGTGTGGCGGTGTTTTCCGGATTCGAAGATCAGCAGATAAACTCCTGACGGAAGGCGTTTGTCTTTCATATCAGTGCCGTTCCAGGCAATATCAAACAATCCGCTCTTGACCCCTCGCTCTTGATAGACGCATTCTCCCCTCAGGTTATAGATTCTGAGCCGGTAGCCTTGATTGGATTCTTTCACCCCAAGAGCGATCGTGATCGAAGCGCTGAAGGGGTTGGGATAGACGCTCTGGATTCCGGTGAATGCGGGAGTCTGTTCATCATCGGGATTGGAGGACACGATCTGATAAATTGCCATCGCGATGTAGCTGGGCGCCCAATCGCTAAGATATGCACGGGCTTTAATGGTGGTGGTCACATTCACATAGACGGGTTCGGAATATAGATTTGAGGTATCGGTGGGATCGCTCCCGTCTGTGGTATAGCGAATCTGTGCACCGGCAGTGCCACTGGTGATTGTCACATTTTGCGGGGCGTTATATGTTCCGCCGGGAGGGCTGAACAAAGGCATGGCAACGGTTCCGGTGATGGTATAAAGTGCCGTGGCGGTGGTGCTTGGAATCCATCCCGCTGCAAATCCTTTGGCTTTGATGATGACGGTCGATGCCACAATGATTGGACTGTTGTAAATAGTGGATGTTTCCGTGGGCTCGGTGCCGTCGTATGTAAGATGTATCAAGGCTCCGGGGGTTGCACAGGTTAATACCACATTCTGAGGTGATGTATAGGTCCCCGCGGGAGGATTGAAGACCGGCATCGCCACAGTTCCGGTGATCGTGTAAAGTACCGTGGCGGTGGTGCTTGGAATCCATCCCGCTAAAAATCCCTTGGCTTTGATGGTGGTGGTGGTTGCCACCGCAATCGGATTCATATAGGCCGTGGATGTCGTCGTAGGCTCAGTCCCGTTGGTAGTAAAACGTATCACGGCTCCGGGGGTTGCACAGGTCAATACCACATTCAGAGGAAAATTATATGTTCCCCCGGGATGGCTGAAGACCGGCGTAGCCACAGTTCCGGTGATCGTGTAAACTGCTGTGGCGATGTTGCTGGGCATCAGATCAACGTGATAGCCTTTGGCTTTGATGGTGGTCGTCGATCCCACAAAAATTGGGTTTGTGTAGAGCGCGGATGTTTCCGTAGGTTCTGATCCATTGGTTGTATATCGGATTTGGGCACCGGGAGTAATGCATGCGATAGACACATTTTGAGCGGTTTGATAGGTTCCCGCGGGGGGATTGAATGAGGGCATTGCCACAATTTGATTTGGCACTCCCTGCGCAAAGACGATCTGCAATTCCATAAACATGACTTGGCCACCTGTTGCAGTCGGGTGATAGGGTGGGGAGATGGAATTCGCACCCCAAGTGAAGTCATTATAGAACATGATCCCGATCTTCCCGACCGGATTGTTTCCCTGCATTCCGGTATATATAACTTTGTCCGCTGGATAGACCCACATCGGTTTGATTCCGGCAAGCTGCGGGGTTTCCACGTTGTTGAGCACGATGGGGTCAAACCAGGTGACTCCATTATTCGGAGACACGGAGATATAGATTTCAGGAGTGTTTGAAAAGGCGGAAAAGTTGGTGTCGGCAAAATGGTTAAACATCCGCGCCCGCTGCGAATTCTGCCACACGCATACCATCATCCCTTGCGCGTTTGGCTCGGACATTTTGATGTTGTTATAGTGGAACATCATGTCATCAGTGTGTGCGCTGGCATCCCAATGCGGGAAGGGCCAGTCGTTCACCATTGCCGGAGAATAGTTTCCGCCGGATTGCAGGTATTCGTCCACCACGCCCCAGGGCGCTTCGACATCCCAAGGTTGATAATACTGCGAATGCTGATTGGCGATATCATTTTTTGGCCAGATCTCCCTCACCTCATATTGCTGCAAGGCTGGGTCATAGACAAATTCCTTGACGAACTGCATCGCGGGATAGTATGTCCCGTCGCTGGTGGTAAGCCCCCAAATCGCAGGAACGTGAACCCTGCCGATATTATCGACCACGGCATTCAGATGGCTGGAATTCACGATTTTCCAGGACAGTTGATTGTCCGCATAAGGTATGCCGTTGGCGTTGGTGAAGAAACCCGTCGTCCCACCAGGGCTTGCCGGTGGATTCCAAGAAGGTAGATTACTGAAAGAGCTGACCCGGCTCCAGGTTCCCTGTCCATAGTTTGTGCATTTGAACACATCCATATCCGCTTCGTTGAGGTTGGCGCCGCCAGCGCTCTGAGCAGAATGGTAGCCGGCATAAAATAGATTTCCGGCATTGTCCACTGCGATAGCGTGAAAAGGACGCCGCCAATTGACCAAATCCACATTCCAGTTATTCATTTCAGGGATGCTCGTGTGGCTCCACGTGAGAGCAACACCATCTTCAATATCGTTTCCGTTGAAATCGGCATAGGCGATATAGAGGTTTTCGCAAGGTGCGCTGGTGTTTGAGGTAAAGTTTCTCGCCGCCACATAGACTCTTCGTTTGTTGGCGATCGGCGAAGGACCGATCACGGCGGTGGGCCAGATGAATTCGTTGTTTGTAGTGGTGGTGCCGCCGGGAGCGGTGATCGAGACAGGATTGTTGATAATGATCTGGATATCGTTAAAAAGACCTGCGATACCGGAGATGAAAGCATCGGAAGTGAATTGCACCTCAAATGGGGCATCGGCATCGGCGTTGGCGTGCCAGGCATACATCGGTTTCCCGGAAACGGGATCCACGGCAAGGGTGGAAAAACCCTCATGGTTTTGCATGCTGGTGATCTCGTTGTTGTTGATGACGTTGCCCTGTGCATCGAGATTGGCATAGAACGTTCGACGGGTGGAAGTCGCCTGGCGTCTTCCGGTGTAGGTCAGGAAATAGCCGCCGCCTTCGGATTGGGGGATTGTCCTGATCGGTAAGCCGTTGTAGCTGCCGATCATGTAATCGTAGTAGCTGGTGATGAGTGATGTCGGAAGCCTTGAGAATACGTATTCTGGAACATTACGGGTTTGAGGAACGCGATATCCTTGCGGAGTTTCGACTGCCTTGTACACATTGCCGGGAATCATAGGCTCGGCAAAAGCAAGGACTACAAACAGGCTTAGCGACAGCAGTAACAGCGTCGTTTTCATAAGATCCTCCCTATTTTTTGGTTACATGACTAGGTTGCACATGGTCAGGAGGGTTCAAATCGTGTCAAGTTAATTATTGCGTCCGCTCATTTTCTTGGTTATATTCATCATCCGGCGGCAAAGAATAAAGCTCCGCGGGCTTTGGTAAACGGGGGCATTTACCGCTTGTTTACGAAAGCCCTGATCTGGGGATAGGCAGACCAAATGGGCAGGCTGCTGAACAGATTCGGCAGAAAAGGTGATTTACCTCATTCTCAGTTCGGAAAAAACCACATCTTTCGGATCAAAGTCTTCCGGATCAAAGTCCTCGTCAAACCACTCAATGACATCTTCATAATCCGGATGTTCAGGATCGGAGATCGCTTCCAGTGCTTCCTGATAAGCATAGACCCCACCGCAGTCTTCCGGCGGGCAGGCACGTTTGCCATCGAGGCAGAGGGGATATTTTTTCCCGCTCGCAGGGGCAAGGATTTCCTCTAAGACGATCTTGTGCATCCAATCATCGCCAAAGTCATAGCAATAAAGGATTTCCTGTTTCGCAAGCGTCAAATAATCCGCTACTTTGGCTGATTTTGGGCTTTTAACCGATTCGTCATCGATCAGTATGCCGACATTGCCATAATATGAGGTTTCAACCGCCTTCTTGCCGGTGGGCATAACCCTGAACCCATAGAGGTGACAATTTTCCCAGCCCATCGCAAACTGGATGTAGTTGTGCAGTTGGTGGAAACTGATGTTCGCGGGAATCTGAATTCGTCTCCAGATCGGCGGTTTTGAGCCAAGCAGGGTGATCTTAAGTTGTAAGATCCGGTCGAGCTCTTTTGTAGCCATGGTTTTCTCCTGATTTTATCATTGGCGCAAGTTTGCCTGATACCCATTTCCGGTCAAGCTGAATTTGCGTTGTTGCAATTCCTGATCGCCCTCATCATTCTATCAAAGTCTTTCAACACTATGTGTGGATTTTCGTTTCCGCAGCATCGGCATGCTGCGCTACATCCAAAGTCTCTGGTCTCTCCCCTGCTTTTCTTATCTTCTATGTTTGAAAATCCTTTGCTATATTTAAACCAGTTTCTCAAGCTGCTCATCGACGATCATCAGGTAATGCAGGGAGTTGCAGGATTGAAAGAGTTCGCGGGCTTTTTCCAGCTTGGTTTTGGCAGCGTGGAGGTCCTGTTCTTCGACGTCAAGCATGGCAAGATTGAACCATGCTCTGCCGCAGCCATCGAGATCTCCGACAACGCTGAGGATCTCGATTTGAGTGTGATAGCACTTTTTGGCATGGGAAAATCTACCAGACATTTTCCAGAGGTTGCCGAGATTGCCAAAGCTATGCGCCATGCCCTCTCGGTCGTTCATTTTGTATTGCATGCGGAGGTTGCTTTGGTAGGTTTCCAGCGCGAGGGGATAGTCCCCGCGTTTGAAATACATGTCTCCGATGGCGTCATAGCAAAAGGACATACCGCTGAAGTCCGAGATCTGTTTGGCGATTTCGAGGGATTCAAAGAAGCGGGGCAGGGCTTCATCCTGTTTTCCAAGATAATCCAAAAGCTCGCCGATATCGTAGATGATGATGGATTCCTGCAGGCGGTTGCCGATGTGGCGGGCAATGATGAGGCTTTTTTGATAGCACTCGAGAGCGCTTTCATATTCCATCTGGTTGCGGTGGATGACACCGATGTTGAGCAGGGCTTTGGAATAGCCGTTTCGGTCGCCGTTTAATTCCGCGGTTTCCAAAGAAGCGCGGTAAAATTTGAGGGCTTTATCCTTGTCGCCGCGACGTGAAAATGAAGTTCCGAGCCCTGAAAGCGCGATCCTGGTACCGATGAGGTCTTTGATGCGGCGTGAAAGCAAAAGCTTGTCCTTGTAGTATTTACCGGCTTCCAGGTAGTCTCCCTGATTGCTGTAAAAAGCGGCGATGATGCCGCTAAGCACGTTGCGTTGGGGGTCGCGTTTTTCCTCTTTGAGGCGTGCGTAGAGCGGGAGAGCTTCACCGGCAAAGAGAGTGATCTCGGTGGTATAGAGCAGGGATTCGATGTAATCGATGCGGATGAGGATCTGAAAGTCTTCGTCCAGAACGGATTTTAGCTGTTTTTCGAGGAATTCGCGTAGCTCAATGTTTTTTCCGGTATTGATCAGATATCTTGCCATGAGACGGATCCAACGGTCGCGCCGGATGCCCGGCTTGTCCAAGAGGGATTCATATTGGTCGAGGATTATTTTGGCACCTTCATTGGCGGCAAGTTCAAGCATGATCCCTGCGGCGCTGAGTTTGGCATCAGTTTTCACGGCAGGGTTCATAGCGTTTTCCGCCACGGTTTCATAGTAGCGCAGGCTGAGTTCGTATGAGCCGGATTGATAATAGCGTTCTGCCAGCCTTCCACACCAGAGCCCGATCTTTGCTTTGTCGCAGGCGCCTGTATAGTGATGGGCGATGATGCCTGCCATCAGATTGTCGTCTGCGGTGTGGAGCGGTTCATAATAGCGGGCGATTTTGATGTGCAGATCGATCTTTTCGCTAAGCAGGATGGTGCGATAGATGCTTTCCAGCATCAGGGGATTCGAAAAGGCATAGAGCGGCTCAGTGAAACTGTTTTCCACCCGCAGGATATTCATCCCGCAGAGCTTTTCCAGTGCGGTGGAAAAGGAATCCTTGTCCGGCACGTTGAAGATGCGAATGATCTCTGTGGGAGTGAATGGACGTCCATAGATGCTGGCATATTTGATCAGAGCCTTCGAAGCGGCGTCCAGTCTTTCAAAATCGCTGATAAAGAGGTTTTCCAGGCTGTCTGGGATTTGACCGCGGTGACGCATTTCCTCGATGATCTGTTCGGTGATGAGGTCGCATCCGGCGGTGAAGACGCGTCTCAGATGCTGTACCAGTTCAAAAAGAAAGCGTGGATTGCCGCTACTGATGCGATGCAGCTCGATTGCGGCTTTATGGGTGATATTTGGAATGCGCGCCAGGATAAACTCCCTGCTTTGAGCAAGGGTGTATGCGTTCAGAGCGATGCCGCTTTGGGGGAATCCGGAGATCTCCGTCAGAATTTCATTTGCCGTGATGACCACGCTTTTGCCGTCGTGAAGAAACTTCTTGATCAGGCGGATGATGAGGAATCTGCTTTCGGGATCGAAACGGTCAAAATTGTCGATCACCAGCGCGGAGTAGGGATCATAAATGAGCGCCACGATGTCGTAGAGGATGGAGGAGACCAATTCCGCTTCCTGCCTGCTCTGTGCCTGCTGGGCAAAGAGATTGCGGTGCAAAAGCTTGGGGTCAAAATTGATCCCTCTGATGGAGCACCATTGAATGATCTGATCGAACTGGCGCTTGAAATACTCGATGCCGAGATGCAAGCGCAGGGCGTTGAAAAAGAATTCCAACCGCAAGTTTTGGGCGTGGAGATCGGCGCAGACAAGCTCAAAGGTTGCATTCAACTGCATCAGACTCTCGCAGACCTTCCATATAATCAGGCTTTTACCGCTTCCTCCATAGCCGGTGATCTGGCAAAAATGGGCTTGAGTTCCGGCAAGATTCCGCTTCAAATCTTCGAATTGGTTTTTTGCCACCATCAGCTCGCAATCCTGATAGTGATTGCGATATTGAGCCCAGCGCTGGGGCAGTTCCTTTACCAGACGAAAGATATCCAGCGGTTCGGAGATACCTTTCACGCTTGTGGTGGCGACAAACTCCGTCTCAAACATGCCTTCCAGCTTGGGGAGCATCTCTCTTGAGAGACAGATGTCGCCGGATTGTGCAAAGCTCATCAGCCGCGCGGAGATATTGACGGCATTGCCGATGATGCCATATTCCCAACGCTTGGGAGAGCCGATGATGCCGCAATAGATGTTGCTGTAGGTGATCCCGATCTGCACATCGACACTCTCCGAAGAGATCAGCAAGATGCGGCGCGCGGCGTTGAAAGCGCGTTCGATGTCGTTTGCAAATACGAATGGCACACCGAAAAGCGCCAGCATGATATAACCCTTGTCCGTGAAATCGATCTTGTTGATCACGCCCATGTGGTTATAGACGATGTTTTGTGCCTTTGTGTAGAAGTCATGATAGTCCGCGTAGTCTAGATCCGCGTTTTTTTTTGAAGTGAGCTTGATAAAGATTACCGCGGCGTTGCGCAATTCGGCGGGGGATCTGTCCTGTTGGAGCTTGAGCTTAACGCTTTGGGGCAGAAAGCGATCCGCCTTGGCTGAGGTTTTGGGGGTGAAACTGAGGCAATGGCTTTGGTAGCTATGGACGGCTTGTGCGTCATAGTTTCCCAGAATTTCTCCGGGCAAGGCATGTTCGGCGAGGTCATAGACGCTTCGAATGGCATCCGAACTGAGGTAATAATCCAAGTGGTGTTCCGGTTTGCCGACGATGTTCAGATCGATCTCTCCAGCGGCGAGAGCGCCATGGACGTTGAAATTGATGCCGAATTTACGGTTGAAATAGGCATCAGACCTTGCACAGGCAGCTAACAGAAGATCACGTATCTCATAAAGATCCGGCATTTCCGCTGAAGCCTTGCATGGAAAGAGGATGAGACAGGCATCGCCGCCAAATTTGCAGATCTCACCGCCGTGGGGTTTGACGATCGCGCTGACGCTTTCAAAGTGCCGGTTCAGCACCTGGGTCACAAGCTCGACGCCATAGTGACCGCCGGCGCTGGCGAACTCCGTGATGCGGGTAAACCCCGAGATATCAAGAAAGATAATACCGGCAAAAAGCTTTCTGCACAAGGGCAGAGAGCTCTTTGCCGCAAGGACGCTGAGAACCAACCGCGGAGTGTGGGCTCTGTTTATTTTTTCCGCCTGGGTCCGCCACCTTCGTTATCTCCCGGGACGTGGTAGCGTGGGTTTGCCTCAATGAAGGAATTCAGCGCGGTGCGCGTGCCCGCGAAACCGAGAATGATGTAGAAACCTCGGTCTTGGCTTGCGCCGTAATTGTGCATGAAAGAAGTGGCATAGTTTTGCGTGAATGCCACGTAATCAAAGTATCCATCCGGTGTGGGCGAAGAATAGACGATGTAGTATTCCACCGCGATGGGTTGCTGCTCCTGAGTAAATTCCACGGCATCCCAATCTAACAGAAGATGATTTCCCTGGCGCTCGATACGCAGGTTTTGTGGAGGCTGCAACAAGTGCTCTTGAACCACTACAGCGGCGAGGTATATGCGTTCGTCCACGAGATTTCCGGTGATCATCTTCAGGCGGAGGGCATAGACGCCGGGAGTGTTGAACTGATACGACCAGTCACGGGTGATTCCATCGATGATCTCATCGTTGCCCAGATCCCACTGGATCAGCGTGACGGGATGATCATGACCGATGGAGGTGTTGGTGAAATTGACCGTATTGCCGGTCTGGATAAAGCGGTGGCTGGATACCATGCCGGCGCGGTGCAGATAGGTGAAGGCACCGATATCGCTGATCGATCCATCCGCGTCGCGCGGCACCAATGGTGATCCGGCATCGATCAGGGGGCTGTTATAGCTCAGGCGATAGTCCCCTACCAGCACGTCTGCATATTGAGGATCCACACGCAGGTTGCCTACACCGGGGAAGACTCCCTGGGCAAAAGCGATGTCGCTATGGCTCACGGTCAAAACGGAATTCACGAGTTCAAAGGGTATTTGGATCGGAGACCAGTCCCAGGCAATGTTGTTGCGGAAGATGATACCCGCCTGATTGGCTTTTAAGCCTTTCGGATAGCCCTGGATAGTGTTGTTTTCGATTAACCAGGGACCGGGCATGTTCAGCTCCATACCACTGAAATTCCACAGCGGATTCTCGAGCGCAAACCATAAGTCCAGCACGATCAACTGCCGACGGATAGCCAGGGGCAGGATTCCCGCAGCGCGGATGCCGACCTCGCAATTGCGGATCACGTTTGGCTTGAGCATGGTCCTGTTTCCGTCTGCAATCAAGATGCCGATCCTGGCTTTGGAGACATCCGCTCCCTCAAGGAAACCGCCTACTCCGGCACCGAGGAAGATGCCCACGTTGCTTGTGCGGCTGGTGTCTGTGCTGTTGCGCACCCGGATGTTGGTCAATACGGGGGTTGAAAGCTCGCGCATCCCTCCGGTGGTGATCTGCAAGCCGACGTTGTAGCCCACGATGCTGTCGTTGTGCATAATCACGCGGCTCAAATCTATTAGTTGGATTCCGATCGATGACTGGCGGCTGGTGTCTGTGCTATTACGCACGCGGATATTGGTCAATACGGGAGTGGACGTTGCCCGCAGTGGCGCTGCCTGATATTTGATACCATAATGGAAATCGTCGATCTCGGCGCCGATGAGCGAAAGGGCGACTGCTCCATTGATCAAGAGCCCCACGTCTTCAGTGCGGCTGGTATCTGTGCTGTTGCGCACACGGATATTTGTGAGTACCGGTGTGGAAAGGGTGCGCGTGTCTGATCTGATGACGATGCCGGGGCTGAATCCATCAACCTCCATATTATCGATCTGCACGGAAGGCATATTTTCCAAAATCACGCCCGAATTGGCACTGCGACTGGTGTCCGTGCTGTTGCGAACGCGGATATTGGTCAGTTCCGGTGTGGTTCTGGGAGGGTTGTTTCCTCCGGTCATTTTGATGCCAAAGTTCGTTTCTTCGATCGTCACTTCTTCCATGCTGGGGACGATGTCTCCTCTGATAATGATGCCGTAAGTCGCGCTGCGGCTGGTGTCCGTGCTGTTGCGCACGCGGATGTTGGTCAGGGTCGGAGTGCTGGTACGGTTTGTTTCCGTGCCTTCGAATAAGATGCCGGTGCCGAAGTTTTCGATTTCAGCATCCTCGATCTCGACGTCGCCTTTGATCCAGAAACCGATGCTGCCGGTGGGATCGGTTCGGCTGGTATCTGTGCTGTTGCGCACGCGGATATTGGTCAAAACTGGGGTGGTGCGATCATTATCGGAAGGCTCGATATCGATGCCGATGCGGTAGTTGGCGATATCCAGATCATCGATTTCCGGAGCGGAGTTTCCGGAGAGCTTGATTGCCGTGCCCTGAATGATCTCAGTCGTGTCCGTTACCGCGATGTTAATGGATTGCAGCAAGGGACTGCTGTCCTCGATCACAAACGGTTCAAGAGCATCGACGATGTCGCAGTTTGTAAATTGGCTGGCAATGGGACGCCCTCCTCCCTGGAAACGAAAGCCATGCCAGCGCCCGCCGGCAGACTGGGGTTGGAATCTCACGCCAAACGCGTTGAGCGTTCCCATGATCGTGAGGGGGCTGCCGGTGAAGATATTGACCACCACGTTGTTCTGAATTTCAATGGTTTGGTCGAGGCTGATGGTAATGGGGTCATAGATGTTATAGGGTGAACCAGGCGGATTCCAAGTCAGTGGTATAAATCCCGGCAGCACGGCGGTTCCCTGAAGGTTGAACATGTTGAATATCTGGTGAAAGGCTTGCTCGTTGGCTTCGTCATTGCCCAAGTGCAGGCGCACGGTGTAAGCTCCGGACTCGTTCAGGGTCATGCTTGGATTCTTGACGGTGGATGTGGCGACCACGACTCCCAGTTTGATGAATTCCCAGCTCCACCAATCGGGATTACCGAGGGTATCGTCTTTGAAATTGATCGTCTGTCCGGCAAAGGCGATTATGGCTGTCGTCGTGCCGGTCGCGCTAAATTGAACTTCAAAGTGATCGAGCAGATTCATGCGGAATTGCGCCTGGGAAATGAGCCGCCCCATGTTGTCATTGACGCTGATGCGGAAAGTCTCAACCATGGGTATTTGCATCGGAGAAGTGAAGGCGACCGAGAACTGTCCTAAAACATTCGGCACGTTGATAGGTCTGTAGGCATATAGGATATTTCCCTGCCCAATTATTCGTTCTATCATTATCGAGAGTTCCGCGTGGGGGTTGTCCGGATCATTGATGTAGGGGGCAAAATCCACCACGAAAGTAGAATTGCGGATGAAGTGAAAATCAGCCGGAACGTTCAAAACAGGCGCGTCGTTCACCGGCAGAACGGTTATTGTGACCGTCATGCTCACGCTCGCACCAAAAGGATCGGTGGCGATGATCACGATGGTTTCCGTGCCAAACCAATCCTGTGCCGAATAGAGTGTGAAAGAAATATGCTGGTTGATAAATACGCTGATGTGCGGGCTGTTTTGAGTACTATAGGTCAGCGGGTCTAAGTCCGGGTCGCTGAAGTAATCGGATAGCAATGAAGGACCCCAGGGGATGTCTTCAAACATATTTGAGATCTCGTTCAGCGGATTGTGAATGATCGGCGCCTGGTTGGTTGCCGTGATAAAGTTTTGCTTGGTTTCGCTGGCATATTGACCATTGTTGGTGATCACGGTCAGTTTCACGGTATAGATGCCCGGTTGGGCGTATGTGTATAGAGGGTTTTGCAGATAGCTGTCGATGATGCCGTCGTTGTTGAAGTCCCAGCGCCAGCCGGTGATATGCGTCGAGGTCATATTGGGATCTGTGGTTGATTGATCCAAAAACATCACGTTCAACGGTGCGTGCCCGATGAGAGGATTGGCAATGAAATCCACCGTAAACAGAGGAGGCGAAACTATCATGTTTATGTTGTAGAGATAGACTGGTTGGGTGGCATCATTGTTGTTTATAACAATATTGTTACTGTAAAATCCCGCATCCAAACCCGCTGCATTGGCAACCAGGGTATGAGTAATACTTTGTCCTGCAGCTACGATACCGTTTACCGGCGTAATACTATAGTAGGTCGGGATCGATGCCGGATCGATGTCATAATAAAGCGGGATATTCCCGTTGTTGTTTACCTGGAAGCCGGCAATGGCTTGACCGCCAAATAGAACCGTCAACGGAAGAGGGTTGGGTGTAACAACGATCCAAGCAAAATCGCCACCGACCGCACCTTCGTATGCGACGAGCGTCGTGGTATAGGTATTTGAATACTCGTCCGTGAGGGTGAGAACCGCGTTCTGGGTTAGGTAATTGGTCGGTGAGAAGATCACTTCAAAGATGAGCACGTCCGCGTCATGTATATAATAGGGCAAGGTCGCCACCGGCATCCCGATCGCGTTTGTCATATTTGGCGAAAGGGCGAAGCTACTATCCCCGCTGAGCACGGCGGAGATCAAATACGCGCCGACTGTAGAACCAGGGTCCCTATAACAGTCCACAAAGACCGAGCCTGTCTCGCTGGGCTGGATCGTGGTGCCAAAATCATAGCTGGCGGGATAGACGGCAAGTGGCGGAGCCGCTCCGTAGCCCTCCAGATAGATATGATGTTGGTAGCGAGTATCGTCTGTGACGATCAGCCATCCGGAATGATCACCCACAGAGCCAGGGCGGAATATAACGCTCATAGTAATTGAGTCGTTTCCCCACATTGGAAACGGTGTGGCGAGCGCTGTTTCAATGCTGAAGTATTGGCTTCCGGAGAAACTGATGTCGGTGATAATGACTACCTCCGTTGGATCGCCGTAAGCTGTCATGTTGAGGGGCAAAACTTGGCTCTGCCCCACAAGAACCTGATCAAACATAAGACTTGTTGGATTGAAGCCCAGCGAGACTTGCCCGCATAAGCTTGTAAAATTAAAAAGCAACAATGTAACTGCGAAAAACCAAGCTCTTTTCATCTGATCCTCCCGGATTCATCCTATCTGAACTTATTTGATTCTCATACCTACCTCATTCCAAAAACTGAATGACAATAAGTGATACACGCTATTGACGCTCATTTTTATGTGTATGGATTTGCTGTCAAGAAAAATCTCGTTATTTTCGGCGACTCAGGAATGGAGACTGTTGTCGCGTGACAAGGAAAACTGGAAAAAATGACAAGGAAAACTGGACGATTTTGGACAAGGAAAACTGGACAAACCTGTATTATTATATTTTCTCGTGACTTAGCTGATACAATCGTCCATTGATAGGGATGTAGATGTATGTAGGTTAATCTGGGCAGCGGGGAGCGGTATTATATTTTCGGATGAGGGTGTCGAGGATGCCTATCATAGTGAGGTCATCGGAGTCTTTGGTGTAAGGGACGGGGGTAAAATCGTGATTGATGGGCATGAGCCAGGCGGTTTTTTGTTTGGGAACGAGGACGAGCTTTTTGAGCGTAATGCCGTCGGGAGTGCGGAAAGCCATGATGCGATTGTTGATTTGGATGCCGCGCCAATCACGGGAGCAGATGACCAGATCACCGGAGAGGATTTGCGGTTCCATTGAGCTGCCAGCCACCCGGAAAACAAGGTAAGGCGGAGGATAGGAGAGCAGGGAACG
Source organism: Candidatus Cloacimonadaceae bacterium (assembly GCA_030693415.1). Lineage (NCBI taxonomy): Bacteria > Pseudomonadati > Candidatus Cloacimonadota > Cloacimonadia (SeqCode) > Cloacimonadales (SeqCode) > Cloacimonadaceae (SeqCode) > Cloacimonadaceae bacterium (SeqCode). The sequence goes on from JAUYAR010000156.1 coordinate 15,886, forward strand.
GGGGATTTCGATGAAGCCAAGCGGCTCATCCAGTTCCACTTCCACTGGGGAACCGGCGGCGATCTCAGCAACGATGGGAAGGCGGATGGTTTTGCCGGAAAGCGGTGAGATAGAGAGGGGATGAAGCTCCTGGAACATGGAACCAGTGCCGGTGAGGAGCCATGTAATGCTAACGCTAAAAACATTAGCAACTTGAGTCAAGAAAGCACTGTCAGGAGATCGTTCATCCTTTTCGTACCGCGATATTGCTGCTTGGGAAGTATTAAGAAGCAATGCAAACTTCGCCTGATTCAACTTTTTTTGCTCACGCAAGTCCTTGATTCTCAAGCCTATGCTCAATACTCACATCCTAATTATGACAAATGGTGTTTATTTTTCTTGACATTTATACCGCATGGTATATCTTGTGCTCAGACATTGTGTCAAAGTAAATAAGCGAGGTTAAAATGTCAAGCGAAAAGATTATGACGGCGGATGAGATCAGGCTGGAGCTGACGCGGCGGCGGATGACGCGGCGGGAGTTAGCGCGGCACTTGGGGATGAACTATGATTACATAGTTCAGATTCTGTTGGGATATCGGAATGCGGCGGCTCGGCGAGAGCAGATCACTAATTATTTCAATCAAAGCAAACAAATAAAGGAACTTAGAGGTTTATCATGACACTTCAAGCCCGTCTAAAAGCCACCGCCGCAGAGCTCATCCAGCTACTGGCTGAGGCTCAAAAAGAGCACGACGCCTTTGTCCAGGAACGCGATGCCAGGTTGCTGAGCACCTTCGAGAGCAAAGCCCCAGACGAGGCAGTTCGCTATGCCTGGCTGCTGTGCCTTGCCAGTGATTCTCATCCCGCCCGCGAGGCTCTATGCGATCAGATAGAGGTAGCTACCGCGGGTCTTAAATATCTGCTTTTGCAGTATGAAAGCAGCGTGCAGACGTCCTGCAAGGCAGGCAAGATCACCGATACCAGGTGCAAGAACCTCCTATTTTCGATAGACGCAGTAGTCGCCTTTGAGCTATTTGAGAATCGCTCTGATATCTCCCATTGAATAAGGGCTGGGGCGTCCCGTTTTTTGTCAAGTTATGAGGTGAGATGATGAAATACACGGTAAAGGAGTATTTATCAGTGCAAGAGTATGCGGATCGGAAGGGGATAAGCAGACAAGCTGTAATGAAAGCCATCAAAGCAGGGAAAATCCCCGCGGTTCATCAGGATGATCCAAAACAGCCAAAAGGTAAGTGGATGGTTATACTCGATGCAACCGATGCAACCACTGCAACCACTGCAACCACTGACAACCACCAACCAGAAGCGACAACGGATAAGCCGGTGAGGACACCGGCACACCTTGCCTGCGGGGACGCAGGCATTCCAGAGCAGAGAGAAGAAAGGGCAACTGTTAAGGAATACTTAACAGTTGAAACAGGGGAGAGAGACCGGTTAGACGAATTGGCAAGTCACGGCGCTTTCACCGCCGAGGTTGCGGGTTCGAATCCCGCACCGGTCGCCAAAGCTGGTGTAGCGCAGCATTCCAATGCTGCGGAGGAAAAGAATTCCGCAGGATTGGACTTCTGCGCAGCGGATAAGCGAGCAAATCCGGCGCTGATCTGTGTGCAGGCGAACCTTCCCGTGCCCGCCATTGCCCGCAAAAGCCGTTTTCCATCGCGTCAGGCGGAGAGCTTAGCGGTGTTGAAGGCGCTGCTCTGTGATGATGTGCTGCGAGTGCAGGGCGCGGGCAGGTTCAGCCGCCGTCAGGCGATTACGCAGGTCTTGGCGCTATATCGCAATGGGCTGACGCATCGGCGCTTATCTGCGCTGAAGGGAGATTTAAGTAGCAGCACGGTGTATCAGTGGCTGCAAAAATACGATGGCAAGGATCACCTGCGGTTGGCGGTCAATTATCCGCGGCAGCGGGGTCATCTGGTTTTGGAGGATGATCTTAGCTTCCTCACGGGTTATATGATGAGCAGCAGTGACCGCAAGGTGCAGAGCGGACTGCGTCTGCTGCATTACTGGAATCGGCGTCAGGGGAGAGATATGCTGACCAGTGACCGTACTTTGACGCGAGCCTTTGCCGCCTGGAAGACCACCAATCATGCGATTTACGCGCTGAATAGGTATGGTGAGAAATATGTGCGGGAGCATTTGCTTCCGATGGAAGAGCTTGATTGGAGCTTAGTGAAGCAGGGAGAGCTGTGGATGTCCGACGGGCACCGGCTGAATTTCCCGGTGCTGAATCCGCTGACGGGTAAGGCGGAGCGTCCGGTGCTGGTTAGCTGGTTTGATGTGGCGCCGCGCATGCCGGTGGGTTTTGATCTGGATTTCACGGAGAACAAGCGCGTGATCGGCAGCAGCTTCAAGAATGGCTTGATGTCGGCTCAATACTGCCCTTGTTACGTGAAGCTTGACAATGGCTTAGGCTATCGCAGCAAGGATATCAGCAAAAGGTTGAGCAAGGCGGAGCTGGACGAGCTAGAGGAAGATGAGCGCATCGCCGAGCTGCAGATCAGCGGAGCGCTCTACCGCTGCGGCGTGAAAAAGGTGAGCTTTGGCATCCCTTACAACTCCACCAGCAAGGCGATATTGGAGCGTTGGCATGGGATATTAGACAATGGCATTGAGAGCCTATGCCCGCAGTATAGCGGCAACAGCGTGGCAAACAAACCGGCGCGGATGAGCCGGAACGAGAAGTTTTTACAGCGCATCGAGGCGGGTAGCGCGCTGACGGTAATCGAGGCGAAGCTTTTGATCGAGGAATGGATACTTGAGGTCTATGGTCAGGAGCCGCACCGCGGAATCGGCGGACGGCGTCCGATGGAGGTATTCACGGAGGGCTTGGCGGAGATTCCCGCGGAGCAGCGCAAGAGCGCAGCCGAGTTCTATTGGCTGATGCTTTCCACTGAGGTCAAAAAGCTGGATCATAACGGTGTCAAAGTCAATGGGATCAAGTATTGGGATGAGGCAATGGTGGATTATGTGGGGCAACAGGTTAGCGTCCGCTATGAGCAGATGGACGACCGGTTTGTCTATGTTTTTCGCAGTGATGGATTCCTGATCTGCCGGGCGGAGGCGCGGGAGCTGAGCGATCCGCTGGCTACCATGCGCGAGGATGGCGGGCTGAAGGCGATGGAGCTGACGGGTAGGATCAAGCAGACGCGGGGGATTATGAAACGCCTGAAAAAAGCCACGGAAGCGCATAAACAGCTTTCCTTCCAGAGCGATGATCTGCTGCAAACGATGATCCAGAGCGGCAGGCGTTTGCAGCTCACGCAACAATCCGGCGTGACGCCGGCGGTGGCGCCGGCTGCTTTGCTTGTTGTCCCGCCGGTTACACCTGACGGAGAAGTCGAATCCGCGGACGAAGCGATTAGGGAGATATATAAAAGGCTGGGGTTGGAATCCACTAAATAAGGAGAAGATATGAGAGTACACTTGAGCGAAACGGAGAACATCAAATCCGCGTGTCGGGCGCTGGATTATCTATTGAATCGTCCGGTGGCGCATCAGCCGGGTCTGGGGATGATTTACGGTGCGCCGGGACTGGGCAAAACGCAGTTCAGCCAGCGGGCGGCGCTCAGCGGGCACTACATCTATCTCTCGGCGAAAAAGGCTGATACGGCAAAGTCATTCATCGCCGAGGTGACCAAGCTGCTGCTGCAGCGCTATCATCCGCGCGAAACCGGCGGGGGATCGGGCACGCGCAGCGCCTTATTTTATCGCTGCCTCGACATCCTAAACGAAAACACTATGCCCAACCACCTGCCGCTGCTGTTCATTGACGAGGTCGATAACATCGTTCACGAAAAGCATGAAGGCATTGTGGGGATGCTGCGTGACATAGTCGATAACAGTGCCGCCATCGTGATTCTGGTGGGCATGCAAGACCTGCGCAGCAAGATCGTGAAGCTGAATGCACATTACTACAACCGCGTGGTTTATTTCTGCGAGTTCAAGCCGCTCAGCTATGCGGATACGAAGCTGCTGGTGAAGGACCTGAGCGAGGTGAGCTTGGCAGCGGATTTGTTGACCAGCATTCACAGCCAGGCAAAGGGGGATGCGCGCAAGGTGATCAAATACATCAGGCATTACGAAGAGCTGGCGGGCGCCCACGGTCAGAGCCATTTGGACGAGGCGGACGCCAAGCGTCTGCTGCGCGTGGAACTTGCCGAGCCGCGGACAAAATCGCTTTTCACAGCAGTTACGGGAGCTGAGTGATGGACGCGCTAACGCGTTTTCTGAGTGTGCACCGCGGACCCTTCACCGTGGGGGATTTCATTGGCGCCACGGGTATCTCGCAGCGCAGAGCTGCGAGGTTGCTGAGGCGGGCTGTTGCCGATAATGGCATCCGGCTGTTAGACAGTTCTGCTGCGCCGCTTGATGCGCTCTATTGTCCCCGCCCGCCGCTAAATTTTCTGGCGCAGAAGCAGTATGATTTCACACCGGATGCCGGTAAATTGCGGCTGATTCTGGAGCAGATGACGCCTGGTGCGCTGGTCAGCGCCTCAGCGCTTGGCATCTCCACAGGTATGGCATACCGCACCCTGACGCGCTATCTGCTGACGCTGCACCACCTTGGTTGTGTGGAAATCCTGCCGAACCTGCAAGCTATAAAATACCGTCGTTACCGCAAAATCTCGGAGAGCTTTAACGAGGCAAAAATACCACATTTCTTTTCCATGATAAGGAGTAAAAAATCATGAAAAAACATCACTCTGAACAGCATCGTGAATGTCCTGTTTCACTTTTAGTAACTTCTTCCGGAAACACTTCGGCAGTGACTCAAAAGCCAGAAACCTGTCAATTGTCCGAAGCAGCCGTACAATCGGCGCAGCAAGCGCTTCTAATTGAACTAAAGAAGCTGCGTTCGCGGCAGCGCCGGCACTCCCGTCAAATAGCTCGAGGTGTGGCAGAGAGGGCATTACTAAAATCGATGTCGCAAGATTGTTGTAGTAGCCAAGAAGAATGATGCACAGCTTTTCATCGTCGTCAAAAAATGCGCATTTGCTGTGTAAGCAGGCGTCTTGCTGTGCCATTGGGCAGTATTTTAAATGTTTCATGGGACGCTCCTTGTTATGGTTTTTGTTGCTTTTCCCCATAATGGGAGTGTCCCGCAATTTTGTCAAGGAGGAATAGATCATGAAAGCTAAACCGACCACTGAGGCGCATGATTCCAATCATGCGAAGGTTTCCAAGCCCGCTAAGCCCCGCAGCAAACCTGCGGATAAACGTCTCAAAATCATGCGCTCCACCGTGATGGCGGTCTCCATCAGGCAGCGCGGCTGGGATTATAACACGCTGCACGACCTGATGCAGACCTGGGGCTTTGGTTCCAGCCTGCGCAAGCTGTCTCTCTGCGAGTTAGGCGACCTGCTCCGGATTCTCAGGGGGCAGCAAGACCCCGCCCAAACATATCACGGCATCGGCACACTCGACGACCAAGGGCGATACATGTGGAGCCTGATGAAGGATGCCGGCTGGGATTTTTACCGGCTGCGCCTATGGATGCTGAAGCATTGCTCCGCAAGCCACTGGAACGCACTCTATGACAGCGAAAAACGCGCCATCATCGCCATGCTGAAAAAATACGCACGCGTAGCGCAGGATTCCAATCCTGCGGATTCCCCGTCAACAAGCCCCCAATAAAAAGAGGTAAACCATGAACGCAACACCTAACAAGTCCATGAAGCTCTGCCCTGTCTGCAATGGCAAGGGCACCATCACAGAAGACACCAAAATCTATGAATTCATCACCCGTGACCCTCAAACCAACCGCTGCCTGTTTTGCAATGGCAAAGGTTTTATCGGAAAGAGGAAAAACCCTCCTCCCCTCAGAATGCCTGCGTCTGGAATGCCTGCGTCCCCGCAGGCAAGGCCTGCCGACCTCCCGGTCGGCAGCCCCATCGCAGAGGCGGAATGCCGCGCCACCGGCTACTCCCTGGTCATCGTTTTCGGCATCCAAACCCTGTCCGAACTATGTGCCATCATTTCACACCTATCAAACATAAAGGAGCCCTAAAATGCCAAAAAAACAAGCACAATCACTCGTAGCGCATGATTCCGATCATGCGAAGCTAATCATCTGGGAAGACGTCAATCTCGCCCTGAAAACCCTTGGCGAGCGCACCGTGTGCAAGCGCGAACTGGAAAACCGCATCACTGAAGAGGTCAACGCCATCACCGCCAAATATCAGGCGCAGACGGCTGCCGTCATTGCCGATATTGACGCCATCACCTCAGACATCGAAAAATACGTGATCGAGCACAAGGACGAGTTCGCTGAAAACCGCAGCAAGGATTTCAGCTATGGCAGCATCAGTTGCCGCGTGTCTAAAGCCGTGCGCATCATCAGCAAATCAGTCTGTCTCAAAGCGCTCAAAGCGCTCGCCATGACGGAATACATCATCGTGAAGGAAGACCCCAACAAAGAGATGCTCAAGACGCTCTCGGACATCGAGCTTGCGAAGGTCGCCTGTGAATTCAAGGTGACCGACAACATCAGCATCGAGCCGTATATCGAAGACCTCACCCCAAACCTACCATAAAAAGGAGATTACCATGATTGTATTCATCCTGTTCTTCGTCGCAATTCTGGAGTTTATCTATATCTTCATTGCAAGCTACAAAAGCAAGCAGCACAAGGAAGATATGCTATACGCAGAGAGGTGGTATCTCAACACCGTGACCAGCCTAAAAGAGGCGGCTCAAAGGGAAGCCTCCGCCGCTGAACACAGGCTTGAGAGCGCTACTGAACTTACATTGCAACATGAAAGCAAGATGTCCATCCTCGAAAAATACATTGAAAACCTGAAGAATATAATAAAAACTGCACAGGAGACAAGCGCATCCGAACAGGCAGCTTTAGCAAAAGCCATTGCGGATACGCGTCGGGTAGCCGAGGAGCTGGATCAAACAAATGGAGAATTGAACAGGGCAAATAATAGGGTTTTTAAGCTGTTGCAGGGCAGCAAGCATCTCGCCGCCGCGCTCGAGGCTAAAGAGGAGAGAATCAGATTATCGCGACAAAGGCTTGAAGCCGTCCTGGCAGAGCATAGAGCCGGGCGCACTCGCAGCGACGCCCATACTAAAAGCTTGGAAAATATAGTTGAACAATCCAGGCTGCAAATAAAGCAGCTTGAGCAGCAGAATGAATCTCTGGCTGCGGAAATCTCCAAAATCTACGATAACTACGCGTTTCAAATGGCTAAGCTGCACATGCCCGCGGACAAAATTAACGAGACGCAGGAAAACATCAAAAATAATGTCCGCCGCCAACTTGACAGCGCCGCTCTACCCAGCGACACCGCCAAGATCGACACCGCCAAGATCGACGATGCCTGCAATTCTTGACACATTCCCCCCGGAATGCCCGCCCATGGAATGCCTGCGTCCCCGCAGGCAAGGAGCACCGCCTCCCCCATGGAATGCCTGCCCATGGAATGCCTGCGTCCCCGCAGGCAAGGAGCACCGCCTCCCCCCCGGAATGCCTGCCCATGGAATGCCTGCGTCCCCGCAGGCAAGGAGCGCCGACCTCCCGGTCGGCGCTCCATCCCGGGCTTTGCCAGAAGCTACGCTATAAGGAGAACTAATGCAATGTCCTATCTGTCTGCATCATAGCTTTGTGGTGCGCACCATCAAGCTGAATAACCCCACCCACGCAATCCGTTACCGCGTTTGCCAATGCTGTTATTATGAATTTACCACTAAGGAGACCCTCGATGAGCCTAAAGCAGATACTCCGCTTCCGCAACCTCCAAAAGATCGCCAAAGCCGCTAACATTGACCGCTTGAACCGCCTGTTGCTGCGTTTGCTGCACGGCGATCAGCTTTCCGATCAGAGTATCTCCGCCGAGCTGGAGAAGTTCTTTGGCGCTGAGCATTCGCTGAATCAAAACAGCGCTGAATACGCCGAAATCCTTGCTCTGGCGCGCCGGGCTTATGCTCCCGCCAAAAAGCTTCCGGAGCATCAGCAGCTTTCCCTTGCCGAAACGCTTTATCAGAAGAGCCTCAACCTCTTTCACCTCCGCGAATATGCTGACCGGGGCACCGGCGCCGTGCAGGTGCGTGCCATCATTGACAGCCGCACCACGCCGCAGTGTCAGCAGATGAATGGGCGCATCTTTCGCATTCCTGCGCTCCAAAAAGAAATACCAAATCAGCATGACCTCGTCCGATCGGAAGACTGGTGGCAGAATGCCGGGCATTTCAAAGGCGTTTCCACCGGCGAGATTATCCCCAGTCTGCCGCCATATCACTACAACTGCCGCACCCGCATCGTCCCCTATCTCTATGATAAAGAATATCAAGGCTTTGACCGGCTTCCGCAGGACCATCCCGTCTATCCAACCGTGCTCAAAGACCGCCTCCAGAACTATGAACTCGAGCCCAAACACCTTCCCGAAATTATCGCCAAAGCTCAATCCGGCACATGGAAAAAAGGCGAACTGGAAAATCATTTCGCCAAACATAAAAACCACTTCAGTACTCCATTTTCCTCTGCCAATAACTACGCCGCTGCTGCCTTTGCCCTCCTGGACGCTCCCACCACCATCTTCTGTTTGCGGGATGAAGGCAATCAGCTTATCTTATATGCCATGCAGCCCGCTCCAAAATCAAAATCCGGAGCTTGGTATTTTGCCGTATTTGATTTGCAGGAAGCTGTCATAAAAAGCTATTTCAAAAACAAAGCAAAGGACATCAAGGCTATTCTGGATGGGAATTCAGAGTATAAACACTTTGTCTTTGCTCATATTACAAAAACGCTTAAATTAGAGGAACTCATGAAACAGGAAGATATCGACCAAGCCCTTGCCGAACTGGAAGAACTCTTCACAATCGACATGTATGAAGACGCCGTGCGCATCATAAAAAATAAAGATGATGACGATCTACAGGTGTATGCGCCGAGTATCACCAGCGACAGGTGCGACACACTCCACATCCTTATTCAAGCAGACATGCTCTCTCCAGATGAGCTAAAACGCATCAAAACCGTGGACGATTACATCCTTGAACACCCCGTGCCACACCGGTTAGAAACGCTAAAAGCCTGGCTAATGGGTGTGGCGCAGCATGCCGATGCTGCGAGAAAAGGGGCGGTGGAATGACGGAATGAAATTCAATTCTCAATTCTCAATTCTCAATTCTCAATTCTCAATTCTCAATTCTCAATTCTCAATTCTCAATTCTCAATTCTCAATTCTCAATTCTCAATTCTCAATTCTCAATTCTCAATTCTCAATTCT
>JAUYAR010000157.1 GCA_030693415.1 Candidatus Cloacimonadaceae bacterium
CTCAATTCTCAATTCTCAATTCTCAATTCTCAATTCTCAATTCTCAATTCTCAATTCTCAATTCTCAATTCTCAATTCTCAATTCTCAATTCTCAATTCTCAATTCTCAATTCTCAATTCTCAATTCTCAATTGTACCACCTTTCCACCCATCACAATATCCTGACCAACTCATAGACTTTCACCGCCTTATTTTTGCCTTTGACCTTCACTTCGTCGATGAAATTCACTTCCACCATATCCTGGACATGTTCGAGAGTGAACTCGCTGATGATGATGTGTTTGGCGGTGTCATACTCTTTGTTCAGTCCTTCCAGGCGGGCACCGAGATTGATGGTATCACCGATCGCCGTATAGTCGAATATCTGCTCAGAGCCAAGGTTTCCGACGACGGCGTAGCCGGTGTTGATTCCGATGCCGATCTCGAAACTTTCGCGTCCTTCTGCTGCCCAGCCTTGCTGCATTTCAGTGAGGCGTTCGCGCATTTCCAAAGCCACTCTGCAGGCGCACAAAGCATGATTTGGCAGGGGCACGGGTGTGCCGAAAAGCGCCATTATTTCATCGCCGACAAATTTATCGAGGATGCCTTTGTTGCGGACGATGATTTCCACCATTGCAGTAAGATATTCCTTGAGGATCTGAACAGTTTCCTCGGGTTTGTGGTTTTCAGAGTAGGTGGTGAAGGATCGGATATCCGAAAAGAGAACGGTGATCTCCTGCAAGGAGCCGCCATACGCAAGTTTTTGGGGAGAACGGAGGAGTTCGTTGACCAGTTCCGGAGCCATGTATTGCTGGAAAGCGGTGCGAATAAAGCGTTTTTCCTTCATCGTCTCGATATAGTGGTTGAGCAGTGCCGCCACATAGACGAGGATGAAAACGAGCATGCTCTGCACCACCGGGATGATAATACTCTGCCTGGCAAAGAGTTGATACGCGAGCACGCCTTGCATAACAATCAAGCCAATGAGCAAAACCGCGCCCAATTGGGGTCTCAGTTTTCTATAGACAAACCAGAGCAGAAGCAGGAGGATAAACTCCCCAAGCAGATAGAGCCAGAGATTGAGACGTGAAAGATAATCCCCTTGATGCACCATTTCGATGAAGTTGGCATGGATCTCAACTCCTGGGGTGAGGACTCTACCGCTGAAAGGCGTGGCAAAATTGTCGTGCAGTTCGGCGGTCGTGGCACCCACGAGGACGGTTTTTCCCTCCAGGATACCGCTATTCAGGATGTCATAATATTCGTCTATTTCGTTTGGCGTGCCATCCACGATCTGGCCTGGCATGATCAAGAGAGAATCATCCAAAATGCTTGCATAGGAGAGGGTTAGGAAGGTTTCATTCGGACCGTAATAGTTGATCAGCGCTTTCTTGTCGTTCACGATCGGAATAGCTTTGTCGATCACCTGCAGCTTGCCTTTTTCGATCCTGATGTGATCCGTCCAATTGGGTTGATAGACACGGTGGTTTGCCAAGGAAGCGATGCCGAGGGTATAGACCCGTTCCTGATCGAAGGGTTCAAACAAAGTATAGCGGCGGATGACGCTATCGTCATCGGTGTCGATATTGACGATTCCCCAGGAAAGACCTCTCTCGGAGATGGGGCGGATGGGCTCCAATTTCTGCACATGCACACCCTGATCGCTGCTGTGAATGAGCTTTCCGGCAAAGATGACATTGTTGTATCGCGCTGCGGTTTCTGCCAAGTGCAAGTCGGCAGCGGAATCCCCACTTTCGGTGAATTCGACGTCAAAGACGATCTGCCGCACGCCTGCCCGGTTCAGGTTTTCGATCAGTTTGGCATGCAAGTTTCTCGGGAAGGGCCATGTCATATCCAAAGAACTGAAACTTGCATCATCGATAGCAACGATGACGAGGTCGCCGGAAACGTCTTTTGCGCCGCGGATACGAAACATTTGATCCTGGGAAAGATATTCGAGCTTGTCGAAGAAATCAAAGATAAATAAAAACTTGATCAACAATAAGATCGCGAGGGGGAAGAGGATCGGGGCGTATCTCTTCACAATGTTCTCCTTTCCGCAAGAAGGATAAGGGGCTGCCCGCGGGACGCACAACCCCTTTGATTAAGTTTTGGTTTAGAATCTTTGGGTGAGCAGCAGTCTCCAAGTGAGCGCATCGCTATCCAGAGAGCTGAATTCGTCGTTTTTGTAATGTTTCTGTCCGATTTCGGTGCTGATGCTCAAATCCCTGATGGGATATGCCTCGAGACCGAGAGTGATGTAATTGTAGGACTGATCAATCTGGTCGCCGGTGAGATTGACCCAACGATAATGAGCAAAGGGGATGAGACGTTTGTTAAACAACTCATAGGTGCCCTTGGCAAAGAGAGTGAAGTTGTCTTTTTTAATGGTATTCAGATCGACGCTTTGGGGATCGGGCAGCTCGCGTTCCTGATTGGCGATGGAGAATACAAACTGCGTCTTCAGCGGGAAGATCAACAGACGGTTGCTCAGGGAGATATTGAGGCTGTTGTTGAAGTTTTCGTAATCCAAGGTCTCGTTGGTGATGCTGTTGTCTTCGCCCATGCGGTAGGTGATATCCAGTTGGGAAGGCAGGATTCTGATCTGTCCTGCATTATATCCCAAACCGACGGATATGCTACTCGCGTTTCTGGTGAAGGGAACGAAATCGGCTGCTTGCTGCACTTCGGCATTGTTTATATTCTTGGTGTCCGTAGTGTGATAAGATGCCTTCAGATATGGCATGCGCGGGAATCTGATAACTCCCTGGACAAACCATGAGTCATAGCGGTTGGTCTCGTTTTTGGTTTTGGAATAGTTGTCCATCGTGTTGTTGTATCCACCGGATACGTTCAAAAACCTGCCGATGTTGAATTGATCTGTGAAATTGAGCACCTGGGTGTCGTTTTGTTGATAGTAGGTGCTCAGAGCGTTGAAAGCGGGACCGGTGACAGAGTAGTTAATATTGAGGAAGTTGTTCCAGAAATAGGTGCGATAATATGCTGTCCATGCTGTATTTGCCATGCTCGGAAACAAAGGCTCCATGTTTTTGTTGATCACAAAGATGTCCGCGAGAGCTTCCGGATCGACGAAATCGAAACCTTCGACATAGTCCTCGATCTCTTCTGAGGAGATTGGTCCGCCAAAGGTGTTTCGGTTTAGCAAACTTCCGGCAATTTCAACGCCTAACAGGACGTTTTGATTCGGAATAGCCAAACGAGCATCCATGCTGATCACTGCGTTGTCCTTTGGCGTGGTGCTGAAGAGCGAGTCTCCAGCGGCGCCGCTATAGATGAAATACCTGGGATCCAGAGAGCTGACCACGTCGCGGTTGCGGGTGACGTTGAGACCAAACGAGAAGCCGTTTTCCATACCAAGGCGGATCCTTGCTCCGATGGCTTCCTGCTTGAAAGTGGAGACATTTGAACCCGTCTGGGGTATATATTCGGTCTTGCGCACCATTTCGCCAATGGCAAATTCCGCGCCGAGATACTTGGCATTCAACTGTCCATAGGCGCCTCGCAGATTGCGGTTGTTCATAGTCAGAGGGCTGATCGAGGGAGAATAATCTCCCATCACCAAATGCAAGGCGGGAAGCTGCAAGCCAAAGGTGTAGCGGTTGACCGGTTGAAGGTTATTGTCTTCCAGAGAGGAGACATAGAGGTTGGTATTTGTGTTCAGGATGCCGTATGTGGAATACATCTCCAGCCAGGCAGCATGATCGCGATTGGTTTGGGTGACCGAATCCTGTTTCAGATCATAGAGATTGGTGCCATAGCTGAATCTTCCTCTCAGTTCTATAGGAGTGCGGCTTCCGCGTCCGCTCACGGTTGAAATCCAAGTTTCGGATTGTACTTCAACGTCATCTATGGTGGCAGTGATGAACGCTTTCACCAAACCGGCGCGGGCTCTGTCATCACGATAGACGATGGCGTTTTCGGTGATCAAGGCATGTTTGGTAACGTCTTTTCCTCCCACCCAGACCTTGATACTGTTGGGATCAAGGTTTTCGGTAATTGAAAAGAAGGAAACCGCAAGCAGATAGCCATCTTTTTGTTCCACGTCTTCATCGGTGCTGAGCAGTATAAATCCGGGCTCGCGTTTGCCTTTCATCTCTGCTGCGGAAATGGAATAGGGACGTTTGATGCCGTCTTCGATCGGCATTAGCTCTACTTCGAGATTGGTTTTGATGAATTCGAAATAGTATTCGATATCCTGATTGGCTACGTGTATGGCGGGGATCATACCTACAAACCAGATTGATCCCGGAGCTTCCTGCAGCATGGGTTCTGCCAAGTAGTCAATGGCTCCGATCACACGATAGCGGATGCGGACTTCCTTGAGTTCCTCAAGACCAAATTCGATCTCGACCCTGAGAGATACGTCTTCGCCCACGGTGTATTTGAGGGGCGGAACGTGCAATGCGGTGATCCCAAACATTGCGGTGACGATGATGAGCAACATTGCTACAAGCATTATCTGTTTCATAATAAACCTCATTTTTTACATCCCAAGGGCATCAATAGGTGATCTCGATCAATTTGATCCGCCCTTGCTCGTCCGCCACGGGAATGATCATTTTCCGCGGCTCGGTGTTCTGCGCGGATTCGATCTCGGCGCGCTCGAGCTCAGTCAAATCTTCTTCAGTGCTTTCGCGCACTATCATATTGCTGTCTTTGTCTATGTATGCCGTGTATCCGGCGTCTATGGATTGGTTTTCACCCGTTTCAAGCACCTTGACATCGACGATGCCATGGGTCACGATATAGTAGGTTTCGCCGTCTTGGGTGAACTTGGTCATGAATCCCGTTCCCTTGACGGATGCCACGGTGGTTGGGGTCTGCACAATCATGCTGCCTTTGTTTGATGTGACTCTGGCATAGACGCTGCCGGAATTGACTTGTGTTTTTTTGTTCAAATCGTCTCCACTCTTAGTAGCAGAGATCTTGACGAATGAATTTGAGAAGATCTTGATCGTGGAAGTAGCGTCGATGAACTTGTAGGCAGCGAAGGATTCAGTTCCAGTGCGGATCTCATCGTTGTTGTTGAGCATGTCTCCGGTTTTGAATTTGACGTTTTTGGCGGAGCGTCTAAGCTCCACCTTGCCTTTGGAAGCAGTGAAGAGAGCCACGGCGTTTGCGGTGAGCAGCGATAAGCTCAGAAACATGAGCAGCGATATCAATATGATCTTTTTCATGATGCCCTCCTATTAATCCGTGATGCGGATATTAAGCTCTTGTCCGATGAGGGATTCCACCAGATCGACGGCTTCTTGTCCGCTATAATGTCTGCCATTGTACATAACCGAGCCCGTTGGAGAATATCCATTATTGAAGATATTCTGAATGGCGAGGTTGTTCAGCATGTTCAGAATCGCCTGGATTTCATTTGCATTCTGTGCACCTGAGGCATCGGAAACAAACTTGAACACATGCCACGCGCTGGAGACCGATCCACCCTGATTGGCGTTTCGCGGAGGCGCGGGGTTGGTCTCGGAATAGTTGGTGGTGCTCACTTGCCAAGCATAGTAATAGTCTTCATTGAAAGGCAGGAATTCCGAGAAGTTGCTTGCTCCCGATGGCAGGATGGCATTGTAGATTTCGGTGCCGGTGACTTCCACCGAACCGGAATTGGGCAGATCGCTGGGTGAGAATTCCTTGATCACAAGCTGAACCTGGTTGAATCCAGTATTGATGGCGCTCCAGACAAAGTTCACCGGTTTCATGCTGACCTGCGGGGGGATATTTCCCACACGGGTGCCCGGACTGACGAGATGGATCACTCCGGCGTTGCGCACATTGATGGCGAAGGTCGCTACATCCGCGTTGTTCCAGCTTGTTGGCGGCACGGGGTTGATCTCTCCCTCGGGCTGGACTTGCACAGATATCCTGATGCTCAGTATGCCATCCGGGAAATAACCTGCCAACACTGCATTGCGCAGCACTGTGCTGTATTCTATGATAGCATCCAGAGAAAAGTCGCCCTGCCCGAGATCGGTGAAATAGCTGCTCGCTTCATTGGTAATGAGATCGCGGTTCGTGAGTGGATGAAAGTTCAATCCGGCACCCAATACATTCTTGGTGATATAATTGGCATCGACCAGAGGCTGGCTCACACCGCTCCAAAAAATCTCCACCTTCATATAGAAAAAAGCACCGTGGTTCAGATTGCTTTTGATATTCAGGTTTGTCAAAATCGGCTGAGTATCCGGTGTCATCGGATCAAAGCTTGCCGTTCTGAAGGTGTTGACGTTCACGCTGGATGGCGAAAATACTACGTTGTAGTCCCCCCGGCGCGCCGAAAGCGGCACTGAGATCATCATCAGCACCATTAGAGATAAAAAGAGATTCTTCATTGTTCCTCCATATTCTTTTATATTGCTTTGATTATATGTTCTAGAAGCTGTCCAAAATCCATGCCTGCCGCTTTGGCAGCCATCGGAGTCAGGCTCAGCGATGTCATTCCCGGCAGCGTGTTCAGCTCCAGAAAATATGCTTTTTCTCCATCATAGCGAAAATCCACCCTGGCATAGCCCCGGCAGGAAAAAGCCTTCCAGACGCGCAGAGCAAAGACCTGCACCAGTTTCGCGGTTTCATCCTCTATGTGGGCAGGGGCGATGTATTCAGTTTTGCCTTTGGTATATTTGTTGCCATAGTCATACCATCCGTTGAGGGGTTTGATCTCCACCAGGGGCATTGCTTCAGCGCCCAAAACCGTGACGGTGAGTTCGCGTCCGGGGATAAATTGTTCTAAAAGGACTCCGTCCGAATACCTGAAAGCGAGTTCCACCGCGGGCTTGAGATCATTGATATCGTTGATCTTGGAGATTCCCACGGAAGATCCGCCAT
This sequence comes from Candidatus Cloacimonadaceae bacterium, assembly GCA_030693415.1. Classification (NCBI taxonomy): domain Bacteria; kingdom Pseudomonadati; phylum Candidatus Cloacimonadota; class Cloacimonadia (SeqCode); order Cloacimonadales (SeqCode); family Cloacimonadaceae (SeqCode); species Cloacimonadaceae bacterium (SeqCode). Next base: position 6,829 of record JAUYAR010000157.1, read on the forward strand.
CGTTTGGTTTCACGATCAGCGGGAGCCCCAGTCTGTCGATGAAGCCCTGATAGTCCACGGGATCGTTATAGTCGTGCAAAAGGTCTTCCCTCAGCAGGATGCAGTCCGGAACGGGGATACCTTCCGAGGCGGCGATGAGTTTGGAAACATATTTATCCATGGCGAAACAGCAGGATCTGAAATCCGAACCAGTGAATCTGATTCCGGAAAGACTCAGCGCTGCTTGCATGACGCCGTTTTCTCCGCTGCCTCCGTGCAGCGCGTTGAACACCAGATCGATCTGCTCGCTTTCCAGTAGCTCAAGCAATTGGGACACTTTTCCATAAGCCCCCGGATCAATCTCCAAGACCTGATAGCCCAATACTTTGAGCTCGTCCGCGATCGCTCTTCCGCTCATTAGCGAGACTTCTCGTTCGGAAGAATTTCCTCCCAACAACACGGCAATTTTCTTCATATCACCTCATATTAGATCAGACACCAAGCCGCGCGCAAACAACAGCTCCGTCGCCTGAGATTATACCATATAAATTACTCAAAAAAGTCACGCTAACCATATCAAGTGTGAATCTGGAAAAACAACCTTAGTTCTAAGCCCAAAGCTGCTTTGAATCTTCCCACGTCCGGATCGTTGGCACCGCAGAAATCCAAATAGTCAAATTCTCCCGCCAGAGCTTCGATCAGGCATTTACTATGCCAACTGCTGGCACCTTGTTTCAGCGCCTCGATGTCGGTGGCTCGGCTGATTGTATATGCTGTGCGGGTGTTATTATGCAAAAGGATGTTTGCGCTGACGATGTTTCCACCCATGTATAGGTTATATTGGCGCATCAAACCTGCTTCATGCAATTGGTCAAGATGTTTCGCCAGACGGGGATAATCCATATCTGTGTGATGGTTTTTGCGGGTCTGCATGGCTTTCATGAGCTCAATATAGCGCATTGGAACGAACTCTTCGCCGAACACAAAGCCGGTCTCAACAGCGCGGTTTAGCTGCTTTCGTTCATCACTCAGCGGTTGGAGAGGTTTTGCAAGATCGTGCGTAAATGTATATAGAGGCTTGGCTTTCAATCCGTTCCAGACAAATCCGCGCACGTCGGTGATCTCAGGTGTGAGATTGATCTGCATCTTGCGATAGTTGCTTTTGAGATACTTTGCCAATGCGCCAGTGATTTGCAAAGCATCCAGCAGCCTGCGATTGGGAGGCATATTATCCTCCCAGTTGAAAAACAAGCCTTGATAATATGCTCCCACGGGATTGATCAGACGCTTCCGACCGAGTAGTTTTTTCTCATAGAGCGGCATCGCAGCGAAGAGCTGTGATCCTTTATAGCAAAGCAACAGCTTGGCATCGGCATTGCTCATCTCGGCTGCGGATTTGATAAACACCGGATGCACCCACAAGGGAGCTTCAGCTCGCCATGAAAGCGTGTCCGGAGTTTGGATCAGTAATTCATACATGGCGTTATGGGACAAACTTTTGCACGATATTGAGCAGTTCCATCAATTGGAATGGTTTGATGATATAGTCCGAAGCGCCTTCTATCATGGATTTGTATGCCGAATCTATCGTTGGATACCCGGTCATGATCAGGCAAAATATTTCCTTGTCCTGCGCCAATATCTTTGCCATCAATTCCAGTCCGTTCATCCCCGGCATCACCAAGTCAAGAATGGCAAGCCGATATCTTCCGGGGCTGAATTTTGCCAAAGCGTGCTCTCCATCTTCTGCTAAATCAACCTCATAGCCTCTTGAGGACAGATATTCCCCGATCACTTCTCTCAGTAGTCTGTCATCGTCAACTAAAAGAATCCGGGAACTCATCAACTCACCTCGGTTAAATTAATTTTTGCATTATGAACAATATATTGCGAATATGGAAAACCGTCAATATAAATTATCGACCATACCCCCCCATTCAAGCAAAAACCAAAAGATTTCATTTTTATGTTGACTTAAATCGGCTTACATTTTGAATGGCGCATACCATATTTAAGAGGTGAACATGAAAGGAAGAGTGAAGTGGTTCAATAAGAATAAAGGCTACGGATTTATCATCACCGATGATAATAAAGAGTATTTTGTCCACTGGAAATCGATCGTAACCAATTCCCCGCGCGAGCTCAAAGTATTAGAGCAAGACGAATTTGTGACATTTGATCTGATGGAGACCGACAAAGGGGTTCAAGCGATCAACATCATCAGAGTAAATCCCTGAAGAGTAGATTCAGAGTGCTTTCAGGGGCAGAAGTTCGCAAGGGCTTTTGCCCCTGATTCTTTAGACGGAGCACCGATGCCTTTTCTTCCCGCATCCGCAGATGAAATGAAGTCCCTTGGCTGGACGAGTGTGGATATTATTCTCATCAGCGGAGATGCCTATGTGGATCATCCCGGCTTTGGCACCGCTATCATTGGCAGAGTGCTGGAAGCTGCAGGCTACAAAGTTGGCATCATCGCCCAACCTGATTGGCGGAAGGACGAGGATTTTCTGTGTTTAGGCGTGCCAAGATTGTTTTTTGGCGTCAGCGCTGGCAACATGGATTCCATGGTCAATCATTACACCGCCCAGCGAAAACTGCGCCACAACGATGCATACAGCCCGGATGGCAAATCCGGCATGCGTCCCGACCGCGCCACGATGATTTATACAAACATCCTCAAACGCCTGTTTAAAACCACTCCCATCGTCCTTGGAGGCATCGAAGCCTCCCTGAGAAGAATCGCGCAATATGACTTTTGGCAGGACAAGATCAGAAACAGCATCCTCAGCGACAGCAAAGCGGATCTGATCGTCTATGGCATGGGTGAAAGCGCTATTTTGGAGATTGCAGCCGCTCTGGACAAGGGAAAGAGCGCCAATGATATAGACAGCGTTCCTGGAACTGTCGTCATGCAGAACCAGGCCCCGCAACAGGATGATAGCGAGGATAGCATGATCCTTCCAGACGCGGATCACTGCAAGGACAAAGAGACTTTCCATCAGATGACCAAGCTTTTCTTCAAACATCATCAAAGCCGCGTTTTGTATCAGAAAAATGGCGGACGCTGGATAAAACACAATCCTCCGGCAAAACCACTGGAAACTAATGATCTTGACCGCATTTACGCGCTCCCGTTTGAATATGCCCCGCATCCCAGATACAAGGGCTTGAGCATTCCCGCCTTCGAACAGATCAAAGATTCCATCACGTCTCATCGTGGCTGCTATGGAGGCTGCAATTTCTGTGCCATATCGTGCCATCAGGGCAGAGCGGTTCAATCCAGATCATCAGGCTCGATCATATCCGAAAGTCTGCGTCTGATAAGACGTAAACGAAGCGGGAAAACCACGATCTCAGATATCGGCGGTCCGACTGCAAATATGTATGCTTCCTCTTGCAAGCTGAAGTTTCCCCCTTCCTGCAAAAGACTTTCCTGCGTCTATCCGGGTGTCTGTGCAAATCTGATGATGGATCACGACGCCCAGCTTCGCCTCCTGGCGGAAGTGGAGGCGCAGGACGGCATCGGGCATGTCTTTATCGCCTCCGGCATCCGGCACGACTTGGCGGTGAATAGCAAAGCATACATTAGCGCCATCGCCACAAAATATACCGGCGGCAGGCTCAAGCTCGCCCCCGAACACTGCGTGCCAAAGGTTTTACGCCTGATGGGAAAGCCCGTGATCGAAAGCTATGAAACTTTCAGTAAGGAGTTTTTCGCGGCATGTAATCAGGCGGGCTTGAAACGCCAGATCGTTCCCTATATCATCATCGGGCACCCGGGAACCACTATCCAGGATGCTATCGAATTGCGCAAGTGGCTGATAAAAAACACCATCCGCATCGAACAAGTGCAGGAGTTTACTCCCACGCCGATGACCATCAGCACCTGTATGTACTTTACCGGTATGGATTTTGAAACCGGAGCACCCATCGAAATCCCCAAACCATCGGAAGTCCGAAAACAAAAAGAACTCGCCCTTTGGCATCTTTTCGATGCGTCAAGCCCCTTTCATGCCAAAGCCAAAAAACTAACTCATTAAACGCTAACTCATTGTAGGCTAACTTATTGCAGGATTCTCCGCAGGATCGGCATGCTGCGCTACATCCTTAGCATTACGGAGTCAATACGGACTTAGCCCGTAATCTGGAGTTTGGACATTTTTCATTGATTTACACAGTATTTAGCTCCTAATCCGAGTTTTATTCCCAGCCTCTTCTGAAGCTCCGGTGAGTTGTGCAACTCTTTTCTCATTAAATTAAGTAAGTCGTTGCATGATGGTCTGGTAGAGCCATTTCTCCACTTTGGCAAAGGCAGGTAATCATTGCCTCTTTCATGACCAAAACACTTCTGGCTGGCCAGTAGCACTACACTATACGCTGCTATCAGCAATGCAGGTTGTTTTTCCACTGATTTCACGTTCCAAACTTGTGCTTGTCCCACGCCAATGTTGTTCTTTTCATCGCGGTGGTTGACTTCTATTTCCCAGCGGTTGATGTATTGTTGGATCAGGATAACTGCTTTCAGAGTCAGGTTATCGGTGAGCAAGTATGCTTGTCGTTTATACAATTGTTTCCTGCCGGACGATTTGTAGGGACGAGGGGATATAACAATCAAGCGCAACTCTTTTCTGCCGGCTCCTCTTTGCCAGTAGACACCTTTAACGTCTTTATAACGCACATTGCGATACTTCTTTCCAATGATCAACTTCGCTTCCTGGTATGGTATCGATTGATCCTGGTACACTGAGTGAGGACTGAACTTTTCTGTCGAATAAAAACGGCGTGTGCCGCCCTCAGCTCTGAAACAAAGGCTTGCATCCTTTCTGCATCTGGCAATGACGTCAGTCCTGTCAAATTCTGCCTTCCATACAGTCTTGTTACAGAATGAACCATCGACAACCATAAGCAGTCTCTTATCTGCTGCTCCGGCTTCATCAAAGCTAACTCTTAGGTCATGTGTCACATCGACAAAGGCATGGCTCATATTTTTCGTCTTCTTGGCAATTTTGTACTCACGGATTTCTTCTACGGTAGCTCTCTTCCCCGGTTTTTTGAGTGCCGGGACATTGATCGCCCAAACAGGTATTCCACGGCTTGCATTGTAGGTGTCTTCCTCGTTCAAAGCTTCCTCTGGGTATTGTTTGTAAAGAGGCAACGTTACTGAAGCCTGCAGGATCCGGTGTCCCCAGAGAAAGTTTGGATGAAAATGAGGCGATAATGGATCATGAAAGTAGCCGGCATGGGGTATTTTCATTCCAGTTTTCTTGACCTTGGTATCATCGACTGCGATGCTGATGAAACCATCATCAAAATAAGAGCTTGCGTCCCTTATAATGGTGTCAAACAAGCGCTTTTCATTCCATTCGCTTCGTGAGAACATCTTGAACGCGGCACTCCAATCAAGATCATCAATCCCGGCAAACACCAAGCTCTGCGTGATAGTCTTCCTGCCAGGGTTTAAGAGCAGACAAAACGCACTACGTATAGCCCTTTCCAGAGTCCAGGCTTGAGAAAATACTCCATCTCACCCCCGCATCATCGAAAGAACAGCTTCGCAGATCATGATGCTACTCCTCTTCGGGTTGCGACCGGTACAAATCCCGATACTCAATAAGACCGAAAGTGTTCTTACCCGTCTTGGAAAAGCGGTCAAACCTATGAACCTTCTTTAAGAGAGCAGATACAATAGACTCCCGATAAAGCTCAATCCCAAACATCTCCTTTGCCTTGCTAACGATCTCTGAAACATGCAGAGGTTTCTTGATATCTTTTAGCACCATATAGACATACTCGACTTGCGATTTACGCTCTTCACCATCCTCTTTCCTGAATGATGTATCTCCCTTTAGCGTTTCCCTTACAGCTCTAAGCTGCGCTTTAAGCTTGATCTCCTCAACCTCTAAGATTGCTTGCTTGATATCATTGTCTTTCATGGCATACTCCTTAAGTTAGTTTGGAAACCATACTATTTATGCGGGTATGTATGTCAAGCTATTTCTTCAGCAGCTATAGAAAATGCCCAAACTCCAGA
>JAUYAR010000158.1 GCA_030693415.1 Candidatus Cloacimonadaceae bacterium
ACCGACCTGCTTTGCCCACATGGAAGCAAGCATACCATTGGCAGCCCGTTCCCAGTCTCCGGCAGCTATAAAAGCCAGGGTGTTGTTGAAGCCCATAAGACCACCAATACCCAAGTTGAAACACATGTTCAGCAGCACCGATTTACGTACCTCATCAATCTGAAGATAGATTTTTGGGATCTCAGCCAGAATTAGCCTCTCACATAGCAGAATATCGTCTTCTAAGAGGACATAGGCTTCCTTCTGAGTGATACCGCAATCATCCAGATTGCGCCCCACTCCGATGGTTAATTTACCTGCTGTGCACCTGTAGGGCTTAAGCCTTAGACCTTCATGTCTAACCAGTTGTTCTTTCATGCGTTCAAGCAGTTTGGCTTCCATCTTATCTCCTTGCGAGTAGTATTGATACTGTCTCTGGAGCAAGGGAAGCCACTACCCTGTATTAACACAAATACGGATGCATAAGGATGCGACACATTTTTGCATTGACAATATTATGATTTTCTTAATCATAGGATTTATGGTAGAACAAATGGAAAAAAGGTTTTGTTGCTTAGTATCTCTAGTCAGATACTCGGTTCATGGTAGGTAAACATGCTAAGAGATTTAGTGTCATTTCAGAAGAAAAAAAACGCTTTGATAGATCTAGTTGACTCAGTCCAAAGTGCAGTAGATTCAGCTGATAAGGTGTTAGGGTTGGATAATGATGTAAATTCTAAAAACAATCCACTGGCAGCTTATAAGAAAAATCTTCATTTACAAAGAACGAAGTTAGTCGAAGAGAAATTTAAAATCTTGGTTTTGGGAGAGTTCAGTTCAGGGAAATCTACTTTTTTAAACGCTATTCTGAAGCAGAAAATAATCCCTGTCGCTGTAAAACCAACTACTGCAACTATAAACATAGTAAAATACGCAGATCAGCCTAGAGTAATACTCCATTTTCTTAGTGATTCATCGAACCACACAAAAACTAGAGAAATTAGTATTAACGAGCTGAAGAAGTATACTACTTCATTAGATGAGGATGCTGATAAATTCTCTCAATCTATCGAACTAGTTGAGATATACTTTCCTAGTGAATATTGTAAGAATTCAGTTGAGATTCTTGATACACCTGGGCTGGCTTCCACTAAATCTCATCATGAAAGAGTCACTCTCGAGTACATTCCTAATGGAAATGCTTGTATATTTCTTCTCAATCCGACACAACCACTGTCAAAATCTGAAAGACACTACTTACGGTTAATTAAAAACTACATTAGAAAAGTGTTTTTTGTTGCCAACAAGATTGATCTAGTAGATGAAGCAGACGAAAGAGAAGAAGTAATCACTTACCTCAAAGAAGAACTAGCCAAAGAACTGAACTGCACCACCGAAATTGATGTTTATCCAATGAGTGCCGATATGGCCAATAAAGGTGACTTAATTGCGTCTGGATTCCAAGATTTTATCAAGCAGCTAGAAAGTTTTTTGCTGTCTGACTCGATGCTTAACGAGTATTACTACCCTACTGTTATAATGTTGCATGAAACTATTCAAAATCTGATTGATAGCGTAAATATTCGGCTACAGGGACTTGAGTTTTCTGCTGAAGAGTTCGATGATAAAATTTCAAAACTCAAACCTAAATTCGATCAAGCAAAAATTACACTAAATGAAACTATTGACTACATTAGCCAAAGAAAATCCGTTATTAAAAACAAGGTTGCATTGTCAGCATCAAATAGTTATGCTCAGTTGAACAATAACATCGCATCAATCATAGAAAAATGGGAAAAGGACTTAGACAACCTTAAGAATGATTTACCCAGCATAATCAAAGAAAATCTAATGAACTCTAATTTCAATATTAACTGCGTTTTGCAGAGCGAAATTGATCATTTAAACGAAGAAGTCAGCTTAAAGTACAAGTATTTTTTAGATGATATTGACTTTATAAAAAAGAAACTGGTTATTCAATCTGAACCTTCCTTAGTTGTTAACCAACCTATTCAGATTACGACAGATATAACTCCAACTTATGTTCCATCAAAAGGAATGAGTGTAACAGTTGGATTCGCACTTGGTTACCTATTAGGACCTGTTGCAGTTTTAGTAGGATGGTTGGGAGCGTTTGTATTCTCGAAACTGGGTGAGGAAAACATACGACAAAGAGCTCTGACTAGCATAAGCAACCAAGTAACCTCAAAAATTGAGGATTATAAATGGGATAGCTTGTTACAGTTCAATGCAATGATTGACAAGCAATTGTCAGAATACACAACCCAACTGGCTGAACAAATGAATATTCTGTTTCAGGGAATAAATGACAGTATAACCTCGATTCAGCAGGATAGGAAGAAAGCAGAGAGATTAATTGAAGACAAAAAAAACAGGTACAGACTTGAGATCAAAAGTTTATATGATATTGCAACCCAAATACGAGATTTTCAGGAGACTATGAAATGAGTTATGATGACTTTAAAGCAATGATGTTGGATAAATCAGAAGTATTGATAAAGATTGCGAGGCACTTGTCTTATAACAACACAGCAGAAAAAATACAGAAGTATAGACAAGCTATCAGTGATGATATGTTTATTGTTACTGTTGTAGGCGAGTTTAATCGTGGTAAATCTACTCTGATTAATGCCATCATGGGTTGTAATGTAATACCCACGTCTATTCGGCCTACAACAGCTACGATAAACATTATTCACTACTCAAAAGAACCAGTAATAGAAATACACAAAACCTCTGGAGAGGTTGAGAGGATAGATTTTACATCTGATGCTTTTCAGGATTATACTGCTCTCAAAGCCTTTGATGCTTCTTCAGTGAAATATGTTCGCGTTGGGTATCCTATATCTTATCTGAAGGATGGAACTGTTCTAGTCGATACTCCAGGCGTTAATGACATAAACGAACAAAGACTAACAATTACATATGGTTACCTTCCTAATAGTGATGCTGTTTTATTCCTCATGAATGCCTCAACGCCCTTTAAATCTACCGAGAAAGAATTCTTGGAAACCCATGTTTTGGGCAACAAGGTCAAAAAAGTGTTCTTCCTAATCAATAGAATAGATGAATTATCTGACGGTGATGTCAACGAATCAATCACAGAAATAAAAAAGCAACTCAAGGATGTCATAAAGACTGATGATTTTAAAGTTTACCCAATTTCATCAATTCGAGCCCTGAAAGGCATAATGTTACATGATAAAGAATTGATTAAGGCGTCTAGGGTAGAGTCCTTTACATCTGACTTAAAGGAATTTTTAACCGGTCCTGAGAAAGTCAGAACGAAAATTGATAGACTTAAGATGCAATTGCAGGAGTTAATCGCTCTCTTAACTGACGACATTGATTTTGCAATAACTCAGTATCAGTTAAGCGAAAAGCAATTAATAACTGCAGTACAACAACTAGATATTGAAGATGTATTGCTGAGAGAACACTTTGCTAGGCTTATTCAATATGTTAGAGACAATGTATCAACACTTGAACGAAACGTTGAGAGTTCTCTCTTAAAATCAATCCAAGAGCTGAGTGAAAACCTTACATACCAGATTGAAAGAGCTCGGGGTGATTTGACTGAATTCGCTGAACGAGACATCCCGTTCATAATAAAGAAACACTTGAATCTATGGCATGAGTCCACACAACCAAAGATAAGTCAATACAGTAACAGTATCCAACAAAAGGCAATCTCTGGATTCACTGAGCATTTTTCTAAAAAGCCTATCATTAGTAGCATAATTGGTACTGTCGAAGACGCATCTCTAATTGAAGGCTTAATACCTATGAACCCATCGGCAAATAAAAATGATAGGATCAAAAATATAAAGCAAAAATCATTTTTAATAGGTGCTGCATCGCTGGGCATCTTGGCGACTATAGCGACTGGAGGCATTGGATATCCAGCTTTGATGGCAGTGATTGGAGGTGGGTCGATTGGCCAGAGATTTCTAGGCGAAAAATGGATGAATGAAGAGATCGAAAAACAACGCTCGGAGTTACACCGCAATATTCCAGGTATTCTTCAGGAAATCTATCAAAGATACTACAATGGGTTTACCCAAGAGATTCAACATAAATTTACTCACTTCATCTCAGAATTGGATAGAGAATTTCAGACAACAATGAACGGCATCAAGGATGAACTTGAGTCAGGGATAGCCAGCAAAGCGCATGATAAAGACGAAGCAAGTGCAAGAATGGCGGAGTTGATTGAATATAAAACAAAGATCAATAAAATATTAGAAGAGATGGAGGTCTCATAATGTCACTATTCTCTTTATTCGACAGTATTCACAGTATGGACAACATATTTGGTGGAGAAGATTACTACGATGACAGTAATGATCTAGTGCTTAGCACTCATGACAACATATTTGGTGGAAGCGAATTGTTCGATGGCAGTGGTCAGTCTATTGGCAACACAATGCCGAATATCTTTGGTGGGGAAGATATTCACGAACATGGTAGCGGACTAGTTGGATCAACCCATGAGAACATTCATGGGGGAGTAGATTTGTACGATGAGGATAATAGCCGAGTAGGACACTCGTTACAGAATATCTTTGGTGGGCAGGTTGTATTCAATAATAACAATGAACTGATTGCTTCGTCACAAGACAACATCTTTGGAGGTATGGACTTCAACATAAAAAACATACCTGACTTTACCCTGACTGGTTTTTAATTGGAAATGTGGTAAATATTATGTGGACTATGCTTAGTGTCTCCATCTGTATCCTAATCTGTTGCTTGTTAATCAGTTTTTTTAGAAAACCAAGGTTGGGCAAATATAATTTCTTAGATACGTTAAGCTCTTTAGGGCTGATTACGGCATCCGTATTTACTATATTAGCTTCAAGACAGTTCAACAATAATCACTTTCTTTATTATTATTCAGGTTTCATTTTCCCATTATTATTGGCTTATTTTATCAACTTTTCAACAACTTATGATACATCTGCATTGGACGAAGATGATTCTAAAACGCCATTTGTTATAGGGCTCGTATTTACGCTTCTATGTTTTGCCATATCTCTCATGTTTATTTTCAACAAGTACTTATCTATAGCAAAAGTTATGTTCATCGTGTTAGCAGCCCTTACTCTAATTCTTGAGATATTTTCAATTGTGTATAGTTTTAAAAAACCAAGTTTTAACAACATCACCTCGGTTTTATTTGACTTACCTGCATTGATATTGGCTTTATTCCTTCACGGTATTTCAACGCCAATTGTCTCATCATATCCTGAAAACACCATCATCTCAGTAAACCTATTTGGAAGACACATAGGAGGTAACTATCTTCTGTATATCGCTATAGTGTATGTCTTATCACTGATTGTGTTAAGTATTAGATACTACTCGTTTTCGATTCCTGATAGTAACAGATCAACGAAGACAAAGAGCACTTCTACTAAAAAGGTCAAAGCTCAATCTCAAGATAATGGATCATACGAAATTAAGAAAATAGCACCCCGCACAAGAAAATCGATATTGAAGAATAAAGAATTAAGTTATACGTTACTCATCGAAGAGTTGATCAAGGCTTTGACTCGCCTGAAGGATATAGATGTTGAGCTTATTAAAGGAAAACTGGCGGTAATAAAAGAAACACTAGACTCGCAGCTGCTTGTAACCGTACTAGGTGAGTTCTCATCAGGTAAATCCACTTTCATTAATGCTCTTCTTGGAGAGAAGCTACTTGCCATGAAGATAAAGCCTACTACTGCGACAATCACGAAAATTGAATACGGTAAAAACCGACAGTTAATTGTTCATTTTCTTAATGGGAAAACAGAGGCTCACCCACTTGATAAAATAGACACTTTCACAGTAGAAAGATTTGTGAGTGAAGATCGCATATTGGATGATATTCATTATGTCCAAGTGACTATAGATAACGATTTGCTTGCAAAAATTGACATTGCAGATACTCCCGGGTTTAACTCACATTTGGAAAAACATACAGACATTACAGCGAATTTTATCTCTTACTCCGAAACAATCATCTGGCTATTCGATGCAAATCAGACTGAAAAACAGACTACTTTTGATCTAATCGAAAAACACTGCAAGTACAATAAGCCTATAGGCATTATCAACAAAATCGACAATCTAAATATCGATTCTGAAGATACTGATAACTCAAAGGAATATGTTATTGAATCGTTGAAAAGAGCTATAGAACCCTATACTGAGGTTGTGTTTCCCGTATCTTCAAAGCTTGCTCTTAACAAAGATGTTAACAGCTATAAAGAGAGTGGTTTACAAGCAGTCGTTCAATATTTTCGCGATCAAGTAATACCTAAAGCCGAAGCAACAAAAAAGAAAATAACATTCTTCAAACTAACACAAGTTGCAACCGATATTGCCGGTATTCGACAAGGGGTTCAAGATAAGATATCAGTGTTTGAAAGCAGAATAAACTCTTACAACCATGATGTGAACTCGTGGTTAGAGGCTTCAGTTAAATATGAAGAAGCTATTGAAAAATGGAATTACTCTATGGAGAATCCCACATATGGTCTTGAGAACGTTCTTGATAATGTGAATTGTCTATTCTTTTGGGGATCTGTACCTGAAGATATTGAAAGAGAAAGGAAATCATTCCGGGCAGAAATGAGTTCACTTATCAAAGCTGACAGTAAGTTTAATGAAATGCTCACGATTATCAATAACAACACTAGTGTGTTAAATAACCGTTATGCAAGCCTTATGAACAGGTGGAATGAGTATAATGATAACTGGTTTGGAATAAAACGCTGGTTTGATGACAATCTTGACGCAGGATCTAATGAGAGAGCAAGATTAAATAATGATAGCGCTGTTTGGGACAACGATAATCGAATCAATAATGAACAAGTAGATGCTTATAATAATGGACTTGCTGTGCACCAGGGTAAGTGGGATCTTTATGTTAACAAACTATCTATATATATCGATGACAAAGTGCTTCCTTCATTCAATAAAAAAGCAGCTGAGCATGATAATGAACAACACAGACTTCAAAAGCAGTTCGAGGATTTAAACACAGATTGGACAAAATATCAGCAATCTGTTAACAACTATTCTGTTCTCGAACATGATATTTTGGAAATAGTTAAGGCATTGAAAGAATATGCATTTAAAGAAAGTATTATTGATGCTGATGAGGCTGTCAAGGATTTCAATCAGATCATCGAAAGTTTTGTAGTGTTCCAGGTTAAGGAAATAGGAATTTCATCTCGGGAACTCTACTCAAGAGGACAGATTTCCAAGGTATTGACTACCCATAAGCAAAAATATGAATCTGCTTATAGTGAATCAGTCGATCGCGATGATAGAAAAGCACCGAGAATAAAATAACCAGAAAAAGTGATGCAGTGAGTATTAAATAACAGAAGGTAATATGAAGTGTTTAAATTGTAATGCCGAGGTATCTGAAAACGCCAAATTCTGCAACCAGTGTGGTTCTTCAGTTAAAGATCATGTTTGCCCTAACTGCGGTCACTCAAATAAGTATGAGGCTAGATTTTGTGGAGGGTGTGGTTCAATAATGGGAAGTGATACCCACCCAGTGCAAAGCTCATATCGTATTTCACAACCCAGCAACCAATCTATGCAATTCTCTGTATCTAAGACAGGATACACACATCGAGAAGAGATAAAACCACCCTACTGGTATGCTATTTTAGCTATAGTTGCAGGAATTGTTACTGTAACAATCGTTCCCTCGATTATTGGCATTTTTTCATTAATCAAATGCAGCGAGGCTAGCAAAGCAAACAGTAGAGGTGACTACGAAGAGGCAAAAAAACTAGCTCACCAAGCGGTATGGAATCCCTTCGGTATGCCCCCCACCCTAATTTGGATTATATCAATACTCGCAGTAATTGGTATCGTAATTCTTATCGTGACCTTAACATCTTACTAGGATACTCAGGAATGTTGTAACAGTAGTTTGTTGCTAAAGTCATTATATGATAGATATAGTGGCTAAAAGCCAAGCGAGTTATTACAATGAATATATTGGAGGTATTGAATGAATTGCCCTAAATGTAATGAGTTAATTTCAGAAGGTGCAAAGTTTTGTAACAATTGTGGTTTCTCTATAGCTACTGAAGTCACATGTCCTTACTGTGGAAATGACAACAAGGCTGGCACGAAGTTTTGCGAAGAATGTGGTAAGTCTATAATGAGCCAGTACCACAATCAAAACAACTTACAACACCCAAACGCAGAGAGTGAAACGGCAAAAAAAAGACTTTACAGGGGTAAGGGAGGACGACTACCAAGTGCTGCCAACACAGTTTTACAAGTGTTTCGATCTGAGGGATTAGATATCCAGAAATTTGAAAATCCCGGCGAGATAATTCTTCAAGGAAGAAAACCACCTGCATGGTATAAGAAAGTACTAGGATTAGATATCGCAGCTTCAGTCAAATTGCACGCTGAAGGGGATGATTTGATCACAGAAATTGGTGGGGCAACTTGGATGGACAAGGCTGCAGGTGTTGGGATTGGTTTATTTGTGTTCTGGCCAACTTTGCTAACAACAGGGTGGGGTGCATATATGCAAAACACTCTCTTCAAAAAGATCGATGATGCGTTAAAAACACATTTAGAATATTAATCGGTTATGCGAGATTCTTGCATCAAATTAGTTAACCAAACATGTGTATGAGCTTTAAGATATCGCTTTTTTGGGGTGTAAAGGGATAAAGATGATAATGAAATATGATGGCCTAAGGTATTGTAACGGGGTTGTTGTTTTCTTAGATAGATTAGGGTCTAAGGGTATGGGTGATCAATATGATTTATATGAGATCGTTAAAGGGTATCATGATCTGAATCGTGTGATAACAAATTTCGTCGAGAAATTTCAGGATAATCATGATGGGCTGGTAAAGAAAATGGCTTATTCTTTAAGACAAGGATGGCTGCCTTCTCTGACACTATCATTATTACCACTGAACCCATATTCAAAAACAAAGAGATGGAAAATTACTACCTACGAAATCTTGTTATTGCATCAATAGAAGAAGTAATATGTAAAGTCATTTATGCAGGTTTAACAAGAAACTGGCTGTTCAGAGGGGTAATAACATACGGGGATTTCTACTTGGAAAACAATGTACTAGTGGGACCAGCAATTGATGAAGCTTCTCAATGGTTTGAAAAAGCTGATTGGATGGGTTGTCATCTAGCCCCCTCAGCTTCATTGATAGTGGAAACACTTGGAAATGCCAACATATATGTTAATTTTCATATCAAATACCCAATACCATTCAAAGAAGACAGCCATAAATACAACTACTTGTATGCGTTAAACTACATATCGTGGTTCGATATATTTGGTCATGATAAGTCTGATACGAATATTGATACACTTCCAAAACTAAGAGAAGCCTTGACTGACATTTTCTGTAAACAGCCTACCAGAACTGATGTATATCGAAAGTTGGACAACACATTAAGGTTTTTTGATTTAATGGTCAAGAATATTACCGATAAGAAAGATCACATTTATTCAGGTGATGTTACCTAAATACTAATGTTAGTAGTCGTCCTGCACTTCCAATGAAACGGTGGGAACGGAGTATGTGCTCCTGAGACACCGATTGGATTCATCTCTGAGTCGTATTCGATCTGATCGTCCTTGACCCAGGGTGCGAGTGCTTTGATGTATTCCCGGGCATCATCCAGGCTGCTGGACTTGGTATCCAGAGCCATGAGATTATCCATCACCTCGATTGCATCGTTAAGCGGATAGACATTATCCTGTGCAGCCAATGCCCGGCAGATATCGCTGGTGCGGTCATCCAGGATAACCACGAGCTTGTAGTATCTGGCTTTGGCTTTCTTGTAGCCCTGCAGCCTTCCGAACTCCCTGATTCTCAGTGCGGTATGCTCTGCTAATCCCTGCCAGTAGTGGGATGATCGGTTGGCGAGGTCATTGAACTGGTCTTTGAGAGTATCGGCAAGCATTTCTTTCGTATAGCCCTGCTCGATGGCTGTGGATAGCACATCTGCGAAGTTCTGTCTGATGTCGGCTTCAAAGTGATTACCTATCCAGAACAATTGCTGCTTCTGAATGGTGGA
Organism: Candidatus Cloacimonadaceae bacterium; assembly: GCA_030693415.1. Taxonomy (NCBI): domain Bacteria; kingdom Pseudomonadati; phylum Candidatus Cloacimonadota; class Cloacimonadia (SeqCode); order Cloacimonadales (SeqCode); family Cloacimonadaceae (SeqCode); species Cloacimonadaceae bacterium (SeqCode). The sequence goes on from JAUYAR010000158.1 coordinate 10,084, forward strand.
AGATAAGTGCTGATCTTCAATACCCCAGAGCCCGATGCTGGTCTTGCTCGGGGCTTGCACTTGGGTGTCCCTCAGTCCGAGCCGCACACAACGGTCTATTATCGCCTTGGTGGGCTCATTGACCAGTGCTGTGAAGTCATCTCCCAACCGGGTGTTTATGATGTCCAAAAGCTTATCTATGGAGTCCTTGTTGAGCTTCTCGGCTCGGGGCATATCACTCAACATCTGGATGGCAAGTCGGGTCGCATCTCTGATCTCGGTCTTCCAGGCATTATTGAGGACCCGGTAGTATTCAAGCATGAGCTGATCATAGTAGTTCATTAGAAAGAGAACCTCCGGACTTTGACCCTGTTCTTGCCGATATCGTATTCGGAGAAGCGTTCTAAGCATCCTGCCAGAGCATCACAGCCATCGATGTAGCCATCTGGATAGGTGAGGAACTGACTGATAAGGGTTGGTGTGTCCTGACCATTGGGAAACAATATCTTGGCTGTCTCGATGATAGTCTCGGTTCTCTCGATGCGGAGGTTCTTGTTATCCTTGTTATCGATGCGCTTGATTCTGTGTGATATAGGTGGCAGCTGGTTATCAGTAGCCCATCTGTCAAAGTCGGCAAGGATGCGAGCCTGACCGTAAGTGGTTTCACAAGCAGCCCTGGCTTTAACTCTGTAGATTCGATCAAGCTCCTGATAGGCATCATAGTAGTATCTGAAGAACTTGGTGTTCTCAGTCTGTCGTATCCAGACATGGATAACATAGAACCGATTACCATCATAGCCTATGGAGATGACAGCTTTGTAACAACCCTTCTCTCCCCAGGCAGGATCGGCATAGAGCCAGACCCGCTTCATATTGGAAGGCTCGGGCAGTGTCCGGTACTTGGTGAACCAGTGATTCTTGAAGATGTTGCCTTCGATTACAGGCTGTCCAAGCATCTCCCTCTGATATCCGGTATGCCCGAACTTGGCTCGCAGGTTTGGCAGAGTGGCAGTAGGATACTGCTCCTCCCAGATCGACTTCCCCTGCATATCTTCGAGAGAGAAGCGCAATATCGCCTTTTGGTGCGTCTTTAATGCAATCTGGTAGGTAACGTCTAATTCTGGATTATCTGCTCGCATTTCGCCTAATATGAGCTCCTGAAACTGGCAGATGGAGTAATTGGGATGTACCAGGTTACCAAGCCAGATGATCTTGCCATTTCCTTCAGGTGAGAGTGCCCCGGCAAGCTCCTGGGTAATCTTCTCCATGCGTCTCGTACCGATGGACTGGTTACCCATGTTCTCTTCTTTATCGATATCATCACAGACGATCAGTCCAGGCCGCTTGGCTGTCTTGGGATTGATAGTACCTCTATGGCTTTGCTTGATTGAACGTGCTCTGATCCTGGCTTTGTTCTTGAGATAGAAGTCGAGGTCAAAGGCATCCACTGGCTGCAGCTCAGGATAGTCCATTGTGAGCCGCTTATTGTTCTGCAACTCATGTAAGGTGAAGGCTGTGCGTTCCTGTGCCAGATCTACGTCTGCGGCTGTATGGATCACATAGCGTTCACCTTTGATGATCCTCCAGATAGGATAGACCACTCCCATAAGTACCGTTTTGCCCAGCCCACGAAAACCGGTAATGCCGATGATGCCTGAGCCCTTATCAGTCTCATCGAACATAGTCTCATGTGCTGGGCAAAAAGGTAGCGGGAAGATATGCGGGAAATAGGTATGGCAGAAGAATGAGAAAGCATCCCAGCCTTCTCCGGTGGTTCTCTTGATCCTGTCGGACTTAGCTTCAGGAGTATCGTCTATAAAAGGCAAGACGGAGATCGTTTTTGATGCGATCTCCGCCAGTGCCTTGTTATGTCGCTGAATGAACTTCTTAGACATAACCTGTTACAGGAGGGTATTCATGAAAGTGCGGAGCCGGAGGCGACAGCTCCGCTTGGTCGGGTTGGAGGGTAGGTAGGTCTGGTTTGGAGGCTTGTATGGAGGCAACCATGTCCGTGGCTGTATAATTATCCATTTCTGACTCTTAAATACTCGGCAAGGTCTAAGACTATACCTTGGAACTGTTTCAACATAGTCTCATGACCCTTCTCGATCATGAAGTCGGTTACCTGATCCAGGAAGCGCACGATGTAGTCGTTCAGTTCCTTGGCAGGCTCAGAGTCTTTCTGGTTCTGTTTGATTAAGCTTACCAGGCTCTGCAGAGCGGTGTCTGCCGGGTTCTTGGCATACTCACGAAGTGCCTGAATGAGAGCCTTCTTGCGGGCTAAGCTGATCTCATGGTCAAGCTTGCGCTCTTCCTTGAACAGCTCATCCCACTTACCGGACTTGATCCACTTGCGGACGGTGATGTCGGAAACACCGAAGATCACCGCCAGTTCGAGTGGGTCGGTCTTACCATTCAGATAAGCATCTTTGCAGTTGTCCCGCTTGATGCGGAACTCGAGTGCATTACTCATACTCAGGTCTTACCTTGTGTCTGTCCAGATAGGCATTCAGGTCTCTGCCTTTGCAGCGCAGCTGACCATTCTCTTTGGTACGGAAAGCAGGCAGAGGATTGGCGATGTCCCGTATCCAGCGATAAACACTGGAACGGTCAACCCGGAGGATATCAGCTATCTCATCCGTGCGGTAGTTGCGTTCATCATTGAAGATACTCATGGGGATCAGCTCCTCTGCTGTGTTAGTATTCATAGGTGCCATGTTTCATACTCCTTGGGATTGTTCAAGTCCAGTTGCATTAGGATACCAATCATTCTTTTATAGGTTGCTGAAGTTGAGCACGATCTGACGCTGCTGTCCGGACTCATCTTTCTCATAGAAGGTGATATACTGCTTGGTGGATACAACCTGGATTGCCTGGTCGATAAGCTCCATAGCTTGCTTCCAGACCGGGTCCTTGATGTTGTATCTACGCAGGCGCAGGATACAGTACTTGGCGATCTCGCCTTTCTTATCCACCTGGAAGGCTTCGCTGATGATGGCTCTGAGGTTGACGTTAGAGTCGGCTGACCACTCCTTCAGGCACTCATCGATCTTCTGCTTGGCGAGTTGGAGTTCGATCCCAAACTGGATGCGTTCTTTGAACCTGATCTCCACCCGGCACTGTCCATCAAAGCTATTGAGGATGGCATTGCCTTTCCATTCCAGTCCATTCTTCTCGGCTACCTCTTCCAGGTAAAGCTCCACTTCCTCAAAGAGCTTGGCTTTGTCTTTGATGATGCGATCCTGCAGTTTCTTAGCTCTTTCGATGGTCTTGGTCACTACGGTATCCTGCTTGATTATTTCCGGTTTGATAATCGAGATGGGGATGCTCTGTCCGTTTGCGTCAGTCTTGGTGCGGTCGGCGGTTTTCTTAGTCTTGGGGGTGTCCATTAGATGTCTCCTTGTGATTTTTATTCATGTTTCTATTCTCAGTTGAGTTGTTTTCGTCTTCATTGACTAAAGCTTTCTTGATGTAGTTCTGCAGCATGGCGATTACGGCTCTGCGTTCGTCTTTGGATAGCAGGTTCCAGTGGCTCTTGCGATAGTGGGTGATCAGGAAGGTTCTGAGCTTATACTCGTCCCATTTGGCTTTTTTCATCAGGGAATGCATGTACATCCCCTGGTTGTCATAGGTATATTCATCAGGCTTGTTGGTGAGGCGGACCCGCATCAGGATCAGCTTCAGTTCGGTCAGGATCAGTTCATCCAGGGCTGTTAGTGAGTCACCCAGACCTAAGTACTTGAGAAGTCCTTTCAGGTCATCTTCCGACCACTTGAACTTCTTCACTCTCATGGCATGGATATCTTGCCGGAGGTAGCGTTCTCTCTGTTCTTTCGTCATAGTAATACCCTCGTTTGCTGGGGTTGGTTGTTAGTTTATTATCCTGTGACCGCCGAGGCTGTTGAGACCACGCAGCATTTTCAGGATACCCTTGATTACTTTTCTGCCGATCTTGGGAACGTTCTTGCGGGAGATAACCACATAGACATAGTTCCTCAGATCGACCACTTCGATGGATGCCAGGGCTTCAAGGTAGATATAGACCCACTGTCTTGATCTGCCGACTGCTTGGGCGATGTCCCGGATGGACTTGTACTTGCCCTGCTCCAGGACATCGAGCAGTTGATGGGCTGC
>JAUYAR010000159.1 GCA_030693415.1 Candidatus Cloacimonadaceae bacterium
CGGAGCGCAAGCGGATCATTTAGTTTCAATCCTTGGTTTAGAGGATGGGGAGGGTAAACGACCCATGACCTGATGACCAAGTCACAATGACACGAGTTTCAATCCTTGGTTTAGAGGATGGGGAGGGTAAACCCTGTTCTAAGGGTGGGTTCGTGGAAACAAGAAACTGTTTCAATCCTTGGTTTAGAGGATGGGGAGGGTAAACTCGCTGATCATACTGCCGAATACCCGGGTTATATCATTGGTTTCAATCCTTGGTTTAGAGGATGGGGAGGGTAAACAGGGTGGAGAGCTTGGAATCTATTTTGGCGGCGGTTTGTTTCAATCCTTGGTTTAGAGGATGGGGAGGGTAAACACCGGATATCGGCCGCAAACTGTCTTTGGCCAGCTTGTTTCAATCCTTGGTTTAGAGGATGGGGAGGGTAAACGTCCGCGCTTTGCTCCAGCACACTCATCCCGGTGGTGTTTCAATCCTTGGTTTAGAGGATGGGGAGGGTAAACCCCTTCTGCCAATCCCGTGCCATTATCCTGATCATGTTTCAATCCTTGGTTTAGAGGATGGGGAGGGTAAACCCGCCCCGGAGATGCGGTGATTTGCATTGGTATGAGTTTCAATCCTTGGTTTAGAGGATGGGGAGGGTAAACACCGTCGCCGCCGAGATGAACCGCCATCGCCACATGTTTCAATCCTTGGTTTAGAGGATGGGGAGGGTAAACTCACCTTTCCACCTTTCCACCAGGAGTTCCCATGTAGTTTCAATCCTTGGTTTAGAGGATGGGGAGGGTAAACGATCCTGATCTTCTTGATTGGTTCCGAGACTTTCTGTTTCAATCCTTGGTTTAGAGGATGGGGAGGGTAAACTGGGGTGGTGGTGGTGGGGTGAAAAAGAATCTAAGAGTTTCAATCCTTGGTTTAGAGGATGGGGAGGGTAAACGGTAAACTGTGCAGCAATGCGCTTTCCGTAGGGAATGTTTCAATCCTTGGTTTAGAGGATGGGGAGGGTAAACTGCTTTTGTATTGACGGACAAAGACCACGAACGCGTGTTTCAATCCTTGGTTTAGAGGATGGGGAGGGTAAACCCGGAGCGTATCCGGTCAGGGTGTGCGCGTCCAGCGTTTCAATCCTTGGTTTAGAGGATGGGGAGGGTAAACGCTGACCATGACCAAGTCACGATGACACGATAATCGTTTCAATCCTTGGTTTAGAGGATGGGGAGGGTAAACCCGGCAGCGACGCCAAGATGCTCCGCGAGTTTTTTTGTTTCAATCCTTGGTTTAGAGGATGGGGAGGGTAAACCCTTTAAAATCAACAACCCCAATTTTAACTTTTTAAGTTTCAATCCTTGGTTTAGAGGATGGGGAGGGTAAACAGCTGCCCCACCCAATGACCAATGACCACCATCTATAGTTTCAATCCTTGGTTTAGAGGATGGGGAGGGTAAACTCACTCAAGGAGATATTCTATTGCCATGAGATAAGTTAGAGCATAATCCCGGATGGGGTAAACAGGTCGATTCATCTTTTTAATCCCCTTTTTCTTCACAAATTTATTACTTCGGACACATCCAAACACTCTATACTCCTTTAAAAGAGCAACATTCCAGACAAACTCTAGATAAATCCGTCTCAGGCAACACAGATGTTGCGGTAAGTACAATCCTCGCATTTTCTCTTTGATTTTTTAGCATTCGGATAGTAGGACAGGTTAATGATGTTGAAGATATCGTCAAGTACTTTTTTTGCTTTTATCTTCAGGTTCTCGGTGATATCGATTTGTTCCAGGTGGTTTTTACTTCGCACATAGACGATGAAGGCTCGGTTGACAGTTCTTTGGAATTGTAATTCGATCAACATAGCATACAAGGTCTGCTGCATAATATGGGTATTGTAAATCCGGTTTTCCCAAAATGCATATTTATAATCCAATGGAGCAGCAGTGCCGTCTTGTAAAAAAAGAACTTCATCGATTTTACCAACCAGCATTAGTTGTTCCGAGCTGAGATAGACATCGAGCAATTTGGAATCCGCCCCGACCTTTTTTCTCAAGTAGTCCTTATTGGTTACAAGTTTGTTTTCATGAATCAAACGCCCTTTATTGACCAGTTGCCTGCGGTGCTCGTGTTGTCCTACCTTTAGGACATTCATAAAGTATGTGAACCTCGGGCAGAACATGTGTTCAATAACTTCTGATGGCGTGATAAAGATGAAGTCCATTTTACATTATAAGTGCTTTGATTTCATCGGTGATGAGGTTTTTATCAAAAGCTTGCCCGAGAAGTTCGCATTGGTCAAAGTCATCCCGGCACATGGGGAAGATATAGACACGGTCATAGTTGGGCTCGATTATCTCTTCGATCTGGCAGCGGAGTTCTTTTCTTTTTGTTTTGTTCAGATCACCGAGAAAAACCGAATACTGCACTCGATAAATGCCGGATTTTTCGCAGAACTTGGCAACTTTGTTGCGGATTTTGTTTTTTTGGATATCATAAAGAACCCACGTGAGCATCAGTCCCCCTCGTCTTCAATGTCCGAATCATCGGATGACAGGAAATTTGACAGTTTGGTGTGCAAAGCAGCATCCATGTATGAATCGCGCTTGCCGATGAGGAAGTTTGCGAAAGCATGCGCATCCGTCTGGATTTGATCGATTCTTTTGCGATTCTTATTGTGATAGCGGATGATCTCGTCGAAATGCTCGATCAGCAAAGGGGCAAAGAACTTCTTTCCATCCGTGGTCAAGATGACTCCATTGTGAATGGATTCGATGAATTCGGGCTGCATTTTTCTGCGGGAGAAGATATAGAAAACGGGCTCGTCACAAAAAAAGCGATATGTTTCGATGAAATCAAACACAAAGGACTTTTTATTGTAATTGTCCTTGTGAAGCAAGCCCAGATAGGGATCGAGTCCTGCGATGATCAATGCCCTTTCCACCTTGCTGTAAAGGATTCCATAGCCGTAATTCAGGAAAGCATTGAAAGCATCCTTGGCAGGTCTTGTCGATCTGCCTTGAAAACGGAAGTCATCCGGAATCAGATTTGCCAGAATGCCATAATAGGTTTTTGAAGCTCCGCCTTCCCAGCCCATCAGAGATCCTGAAAGCTGCTCAAGGGTGCCCTCGCAATTGTATATGGTAATTGCAAGCTCTCTGATCTTTTCCAGCTTTTCAGTATAATCATCCGCCATAGATGTCCGCTTGGAGATCAATCGCTTCGCGAAGCGGTATTGGTTCATGATCTTGATCGTGATGCGTTCTTTTACGAAAGACAAGCCCAATTGCTCGGACAGCATTTCCAGCTGCCTTCTGCGGATCATCGTCGTGCTGCCCAATTTTGGGTACCATACCCTGGCATAAGGATCTCCGTATTTATCCAGAAAAACGATGTCAATATTGTAGTCCATGGCAAGCTGTATGGCATCCGAGCTGATGTTCACTGCGTTTGAGATGATAATGGACGATACCTTTTCAGGGGAAAGCTTCACACGCTTGTCTTCGAGACTGACCTCAAACATGTTGTCTTTCTTTTTGATGAATGAGCCGTAGGTGTTGAGGTGGATTTCCATAGCTATAGCGCCAAACAAGCCGGGTCGGTGCTTGTCAGCATCAACCCCGTTTCATTTGAGTAGGGTAAATCGCAGTACAAAAAGCCTTCATTATCGGTTAGTTTATTGCCATGCAGTAGATTCTTGACTACATACAGCGGCACATCTACCTGGTGCCGGATTTTTTGCCAGCGAGATTTGTTTTTCAGCTTTGCATAATACTTCATGGGGATGATAGGGGTTTTCATGGTACTAATCCTGCGGGTAACTGCATTATGGATGTCATTATCCTCACCATAGTCACAGATATTGGCACACAGTTTTTGTGCCTCGGCATAGGCATTGACCCCATCCAGAAAATCAGGATCGGAGCGAATATCAAAGTCCCGATAGACTTCATCCACCAGTTCAGAGAGAGCAGATTCACTTGGTCTGGATCCGTGTATCTTCTGGAGCACAGCATAGCTGCGTTGAAGAATGGAACCGTTATAAACAAAAAGTGACGGGGGTCCATGCTCAAACACATAAACACAGGATTCTGTCTTGACACCACGTCGATTGACCCTGCCAACTCTTTGGATGAGAGCGTCTATGGGAGCGTTTTCACTGATCAGGACGTCAAAATCAATATCCAGAGACACTTCCACGACCTGTGTTGAGACCAAAAGGCAGGGAGATTTACTGCGGGAAAAGCGTTCGATCATCCACTCTTTGACAGTTCTGTGTTTTTGGATGTGGCGTGCGTGATAACAAAGGCTATTAGCACCAACATCATCCATTGTCGGCTGAAGTTCATGGCAGAGCGTTTGGTAGAGCGAAGTGGCTCCATCGATAGTGTTTACCACTATTAGTATCTTACGATTCTGGGACAGATGTTGTTTTACCAAATCCATGATCAAATCAGTATCGGGCAGGCATAAGAAGCTGTTTCTAGCCTTACCGGCAAAATCATGGGCTTGCAATAGCGTCAAAGAAGGGATAGTTTCTTGAAGCAAACCGATCAGATACTGCGGCATCGTGGCCGACATAATGAAAAAAAGGCACCCGCTTTGATGCAACCCGGTCAAGCATGCGATAATGAGTCCCATGGTATAGGCGTCATAGGTATGGATCTCATCGATAATAATCCTGGCATTGATGAGGTTCAACTCCTTGATTTCCCAATATCCGATATTGAAACCGGAGATCAGGACCTGATCGATAGTGCAAACCGATACCGGATAGCAAAAGGTCTTTGCAAGGAGATAATCGCGACTTGTATATGATTTGTCGGTCTCCTTTTGATGAAGCAGAGCGGATGAATGAACCAAAGCAACGCGGCTTTCAGAGAAAACCTGTCGCATCCGTTTGAAGATGGCGTTTGTTGTGACTCGGGTGGGCAGCAAATAGACTATCCTGCCGTCCTTGGTCCCTGCCCAGAGCAATGCCGCTTCCGTTTTTCCCGTTCCTGTGGGAGCGACAACCAGCATGCTTGTAGATGAAAGGGCACAGGTTTTCTGATATTCATACCACTTTATCAACTGTCCGTTTTTCTTCTGCGATAGTGCATGTGCGAGGAATTCGATGTCGATGCACGGATATTTGAAGTAAGGTTGTGGGTCCACGTTTCCGGAGGCGAACCAATCCGACAGATATAACAACCCCTTTCGACGAAGGTAGGCGGATCTATCCAAAGGTTCAGATGTGATAGCTTGCATTATGGATATAAAGATTTGATAAATCTTCTCAGCTTGTTTTATATATGATAGCTTTTGGGGAAGAGATGGGGCAAGATTATCATCATTCAGTATGTTATGCAATTCTGAAAGAAGAATCATGGGAGCGATATCATCATAAGACGGGCTTGCAAACCTCGCAGAATTGAAAGTGTTGAATCCAATGTCCTTATGATGAGAGTAGATGCAGACAATTTCCGCTAACGCCTGTGGGTACATAAACATGAAGATTGCCGCAGAGAGCAGCTCATGTCTGATATCCTCGCCTCGATTTTCCTGCAATTCAGGTTCCGAACTGATGTCTCTTCCTGAAAGCACGTTCATGTGTTTCTGGAAAGCGTCGTTGATTTTACCGATGTCGTGAAACAGAACCATCGCTTCAAGAAGAGGGAGATCATCGCGCGCAAGGACATGCGGCATGAAGGATATCAGACGCCCGAGCATGGAAAGAGCTTCCATGCTGTGATCATAGAGAGTTTTATCCGGTTTTGCCAGATATCGCATATTTGCTGTAGGTAAAAACCGGGATCGAAACATCATTGTGGATGATCGCAGGAACTGTCATTCCGCCTGTCAACTCGGCTCTTGTTCCCACGAAGGTGAGTTCTTGTCGAAATCTGATGGATCTGGGTTCATCATCCGGGTAATCAAAAGCGTAGGGGACATTATACGTAACAGGGCTGATGATGGTGGAATAGCGATAGATATTATTCGGGATTAGATCATCAAGTCCGATTCTCATTGAAGAGCGCAAATCGCCATGCAGTACGCAGTGTTCAACCGATCCGATGTCTTTGATAGCTAATTGCGGATATATGGCGCAAGCACATATCTTCATTAGCGAATCACTGTTTCCGGCGGTCAGGGCATAATAATTTCTGCCGAAAGCCTCGTTGAGTGCATTGATCACCGCTTCCCCGGCGCCAAAGACGAACATGTACTTGTTGTTGAACAGATACTCTCTTTTCAGGACGGATGATTCGGTGCCTCTCTTTGTGGATTCTATCTTCCAAAGATCGGAGTAAATGCCTTGATAAGTGCCTTGAATACCAATCTCGACATCGCTTTCGTCAAAAAATACCTGAGCATCGGAGGGTGACAGCCCAAGTGCCGCCCCGGCCATTCCGACGATCGCCGTCGGAGGTGGCAGGGGTAGAGTTTTGTGGAAATTATGGTATTCGGGGATGCGATAGGAAGCAACCTCAGCAAATGCCTCCACCACCAGGTATTCCCGCGGGTTCATTATCCGATCCCCCGTTAATTTTGGTAATAAGACGTTACCCAAGATCTAATGGCGGCGAATCCGTCACCCAGAGATTTCACGCCTTCTTCCGCAGGAAAAACCGAAGATTGAGACGCAAACACAGATTCATAGATATATGGTTTGTAGTCTTCAACCACGGATTTTAATACAGTAATATCGATTTTGTGGTCGATCGACTCCAGAAAGATGGGGTTCTTGCAGGAGAGATAGGCAGCGGCGATAAATTTGGGTGAAATGTCGGCCAGAAAACGAGATTGTCTGCCGCTGCTCCATAGATTCTGAAACGCGTCCAGGAACACAAGCACACGTTTCGCTTTTTGTTCGTTCGTGAGGGACATATCTTTCTCTTCCGGAATTGTTTCTCCTTTTTTAGGTTTCTTCTTCGTGGGTTTGGAAACGAATCCGTCTCCGGTTCCCACTCTGTCCAGTTCGATCATGATCGTACCCCGATACAGGCCGCGGTGCATTTCAGTTTCAAATATATTGGGGTCCAAACCTTCATCTTTACCCATATAGTTGGTGCCAAAATCCAGATCCGCCATATATTTGCTCAAAGCAACCAATGGCGATACCCGTATAGGTGATGTGCGTTTGATAGAGTCCGTCTGGGCATTCAAGTATCCAAACAGATCGTCGTCAATATAGATAACCGGATCACATCTTGTGATCGGCGGGTGTTTCTTGTTGGCATCGTTCTCATCCCCAGAATCCGCAGTTGATTCTTTGAGTGGACCTGAAGTCGATATCGGTGAAAGCTGGCAGCCAAGCGTGCCAAGTTGGTCTCTCAATGCCCTGCGAAGAGCTTGTGATGATACATAGGGGTATTCAGTTCCATCAAATGCGGTGATCTTTTTGATAACGTTGATGTTGTCCGTATCCGAATCTCCACCGTTTAAGCTGGCGTATGAAATCTTTGCCAGATATGTGATCGTGATCGAAGTTGGTTTGTAGTTTGTGTTCATGCTTGTTCCCCTGTTTGTTCTTCCTTATTTGTTAGGTGAGTTAATGATGCTCATAGCCTGAATGATGGAAAACTGACGTACATATTCGAAGTTTTCTTCTGTTATCCTGTTTATCATTTCACGGCTGATAATTAAATTGTACCTGAATTGCAGGGAAATCAGGACATCCAGGAATGTCTTCAGATTTCTGGATTTGCGCAGTTGGATGATCTTTGCTTTTCCGATCTTGGAGTTTTTCCCTTTGAGTGTTGCCATTCCGATCTGGGAACCCAGGTTGATGGCAAGATCGCGCATTTCATCGTTCATGGTCATATTACCTCCATAGTTAATATATGACTCGTACAAGGCAATAAAATCGATCACTTTGCTTAATGACCGATTTTTGTTTTTACACACTATTCGTTCGATTATCGACATGATTGATTGCTTTGACAGCACAGCTTTTGCCCACCGATCGCGATCCGCCGTCGCAATATCATATTGGTTGGCGCCTTTACCTGAGAGAGATGAGTAATCGACCGCCGCGTGGAACATCGAGACAATATCCAGTTTTTTTTGCCCAATCAGATCGAATAGCCGGAACAAATAGCTCATCTCCGTGTACGTTCCACTTGTTTGAGGACGTACGGTCTGGCCGAATTTTTTTGCAAAGATATAGAATACGGTGGTTTCGTATCTCAGTGTCGCATCGATCCCCCTGAGCCAATTGATGTCATCATCCACCGGCTTCATGGTCTGGTCTTTCTCATATACCGTGTAAAGCAGAGCAAGCATGATCTCATGAAAATGCTGGCATTTGATAATTTTAATATTGTCAGTGAAAAGGCTGAAATTGGTTCTGTAACCCACATCGTCTCTCTGTTGCGGGCTTAGCATGAAACTAACCGGAAGAAAGCGGTTGTTTACGAGGATCAAACCATCGAGACTGTCAACATTGAAAGAAAAGCAAAAGAGTTTTTGGCTTTTTGTCCCCTTACTCTCGGATAAATACAGAAATTTCCCCACGCTCATCCGGTTTAGATAGAAACATTTCCAACAGGCTTCAGCAGGTTTTTTTGCAAGTGGTACATAGCTCAGTCCCGCGCTTGCTCCTCCTAAAAATGGAGAAAACTTTTTTGTTTCATAAGTGTCAGCATATTTTTCCCCGCAGATAACACAGGTTCTTTTCCCGGGGGAAACCGAGAACGGAGGTAATTTTGGGACGGCTGTATTCCTGTCATCTATATAGATTGTGTCTTTATCGGGTATTTTTATGTTTTCCGTTTTCTCAAATTCAGACAGCCTTTTTTTTAACTTCTGAGGAAGTTGAATAACCTTGAAACTCATATCTTTTTCGCCTTCAGCTTTTGGCATCGGCCTGGAGTCGCTGATTAACTGAGCAAATCCTATCTGCTTCACTTTCGGATATCGGTGAAATCTATCTGCCTTTCGGTCATAGTAAACACCCCGCATTTCTTCCCTGGCTTTCTTGTTCGAAATATCGAAATGAACACTGCAGACCCTGTGATATGCTTCCGAAAGAGTCCTGTTGATGTCAGGTGACGTCAGAGTTATGCTGTTGCCATCCATTTTTATGTCAACACCATCTGTTTGTTCGCTCTCCAGATGATTGACCAAGCTTGCTAATCCGGCGGCATGAAGAGGATCTGCCGTCTTTGAAAATGTGATGGTCTGCAATGCTACATCCGTTTCAGTCATATAATCTCCTTATCACCCCAAACCCCCGTGCGCTTTGTTTGCCCAAGCCAAGGTATTCGGGAATGATGAAGTTTGTAGTGAATTCGCCTTTGAAGCAGTTCATGGCGATACCATGAAAACTCACGTCCATGGGTTTGAACCAGCCATCGATCCGGACGCTGTCAAAGTCCTCGATCCAATAGCCAAAGCCCTTGGAAAGGGTTTTCAGATTGTTTTTCAGGATACGTTTGAGCATGGCGGACTGATCAACCGGGTTCGCATCTTTATATTCAGCATAGTTTTCGCTGTTGAGCGCCATCCAGGGTGTGGAGAACCGATATTTGTGAAAGTCCGGGGATTTGCCAAAATCTTCCTCACGTAGGATCACTTCCCGTTCATAGGTGCTGATGATCTTGTCGTTTATTCTGATCTGGTCGATCTCGAGAAACATCTTTTTCATGAGGTCGATGCCTTCGTTGATTGCCAGCAAGGCGGGATGCCCGTCAATAATCCGATACTGGATTGAGGGGCTTTTATAGATGAATCCCTGCCCGGGCAGATGATTGTGAAACAGATGGTCATGTGGATACTTATTAGAAAAGTAGCCGCGCAACTTAGGTATGTCCGAGGGACGCATTTGCACATCGGTAAAGGTAATGACCAAGTATCTGATCGCGATCACATAACCTCCGCAGGTTTATATTTCAACAAAGTATTTTTGATTTTGAAAGCTCAAAGCACCACCCATGCTCATCAGATCGAATCTTATATTTATTGTCAAGCTCTATTTTTTTTCAAACATCCCAATGGGTGCTATAAATCAAAGACGTTATCGATGCTCTCTATGGTAGGATTGGAATCCGGCGGCGCCGTAGCGCAGCATGCCAATGCTGCTGAAATCGACCCAGTTTTCAAAGCCCAACCTAATGATAGCCTACTTCACCAAAACCCGGATACCTTCAGAATGCGCGGAAAACTCAGGCGCATACATGCATTGGATGGAGGTAATGCCGTTGGAAAAATCTCCCTTGTTTGTGATTCTGAGCGGATATTCGAACACGTAAGTTCCTTTGTGCAGGTATTCGATGAAGAAGTTCGTGGCGGCATCTCCGGTCGCTTCATAATAGCGGAGTCCGTCCTGCCATTTGGTTTTGGATATGACGTTTATCGGTTCAAATCCGGCGCTGCGCATGTCTTTCATGTGCACATATTCCATGTCTCTATCGGAACGCAACTCTATTCTGACGATTACTTTATCGCCGATCTTGAGCTGAGTTTTGGCGCTAATGGGATCCAGCACCTTGCCGGTAGCGGTGATTCGTTCGACGAAGAGCGTTTTTTTGAGTTTCAATGGAGTTTCCGCCGGAGTGATCTTATCCAGGTCTTCAAAGTATTGCCAGTAGAGAGAGCCCCAACTCGATACGCGATTGGGATTGGTGACCGTGACGTTTGCCATTTTAGCTGTGATGTCGCTGCCCGACCAAGAGGTTTTGAAATAGCCCGTTCCGGCTTCCACTTTGGCGTCATCGAGCTTCAGCGGATCGAGCTTATTGCCGCCGATGGTGATTTCAGCCAGGTCGTCAGTATTGAGCCACTGTGTCCCGGAAAGAAGCAAAGCATAGCAAGCCGATGCCGTGGCTTTGGTCGTTTTCCAGTTGGTGGTTTGCTTTTGTTTGAGCAGCCAGGTGCGCATTTAGTCAATGGATGAGGTGTCATTGGCGACATCGTGAAATGCCTCGATCAAGAGCGACTGCGTCTCGATCGGCGCCTGATACCAGAACCAGCCCCGGTTATCGTTTTTCCACCACATGCCCATTTCTTCGTCGTGGAGGGCGCGTTCTTTCAGGGAGGCAATGATTTTGCCGGCAGCGACCTTATTCTCAAAGCGGTGCAGGGCGAGGGCGATCAAACCCTGTCCAAAGAGGTCTTTACGATTCCAATACTCATCCGCCTGAGCCTTGAAATAATCCACCGCGACATTGACGTCCTCAGGGATCGCGATATCCTTGAAGAACGAACGGGCATAGAGATAGTGCATTTCCAGGTAGCCGAGGTTATCCTGATCCAGACGTCCATACTTCCTGATGTTCTCATAATCTGCGAGAATCTGGCGGTCGATGTATTTGATGGCGTTCTGCGTCATTTTCCAGACGCGTGCGTCCTTGCGGATAGCGGTGACGCCGAGGTGGTCCAAATGTCCGAAACCTTCCACGATATACTGTGTGACCCACCAGGAATCATTCATACCGGGAAACCATGGCCAGGCACCGCTTGGGCTTTGGTTCTTCTGCAATTTGGTCAAGGCGGAATCAAATTGGTTTGCCATATTGTTGAGATCAAACAGCAGTCCGATCCTCTGCTTGCTTTGGGATTCGTTTTTGGCATCCAGCACCCAGGGCGTTTCCTGCAAGAGAACCGCTTTCAACTCCTGGTTTTTCTCCAGATTGGAGAGCAAGGCAGCCGAATTGGGCGTGTCCCTCCAGGCATCGAACACTTTTCTGATGCGGGGATTGGCATTGGCGATCTGGGAAGCCAGGCTGTTGGCATAAAAGCGCGAGAAAATCTGTTCGTTGCAGTCGTGAGGATACTCCATCAGGTAAGGCAAAGCCTGAACAGCGTACCAGGCGGGATTGGAGGTGTACTCCAAGGTCAGTTTGTGGTTCCTGATCGTGGTCGAAGCCGTGCTGTTTTTGAGCTTTTCAAAGACAAAGGATTTGGTGGAGTTTCCCCTCACCGGCAGGGGCAGGCTTTCGGTTACCAGCATGCGGTTGGTCAGAACCGGCAGGGTGTTTTCCTCGCCGTCGGAAAAGTTTCCCGCCCTGGCAACCACTCTGTAAGTGACTGCGCCGATGCCGAAAGGAATGCTCAGATCCCAGGAGAGAACCGTGCTCTCGCCTTTTTTGACCGAGAAAGGTATCTGTGCTTTGGTCAGGCTGAAATCCTTGTCCACCGGCGCCATGCTGATGGCGTCAAAGAGAAAGAGCTGGCAGTTGCCGGACTGGTCTTTATCGTCCAAAGACGTGATCTTGGCGCTGAAGGTGATCCTGTCCCCTTCCCTGAAAAAGCGTGGGGCGTTGGGCAGCACCATCAGCGGTTTTTGAGTGACCGTGCTGTTTTCGGTAGTGCCGATCTTGAAATCTTTCGACAGTGCCAGAGCGCGGAACTTCCAACGCGTCAGCGCTTCCGGAACGGTGAAGATAAAGCTGATCTCTCCGGTTTCATCCGTCCGCAATTCCGGATAGAAAAACGCTGTTTCGGCAAAGTTGCTACGCGCTGGGACCCCTGATAGGTCTTCGGTTTTGGCTTCCTTTTGTTCTTCACCCCTATCTGTAACACCCGCTTGCAGGGAGACAATATTCATGGTGCTTGAAACGCTTTTATCGGCTCTTTCACCCGCTACTATTGCAGACTTGTGGATTCCGCCTCCACGTCCAATATTGTATCCATACCAGTTGAACGCATCAAAGTTCCTTTGGGGGATGTAGTCTAAATATCGCGGGCTGTTAAACATTCTCAGACCGACGGGAAGGGCAAAATTGCCATTGACCCAGCCGCGGGTTTTTGCAGCCTTGCCAAGCACATTGGCAGACCACTTACTATCCCGGAAGGCGTCCAGAGATGCGTCATACATGGAAGCCAGGACTTCCGCTGTTACTTTTCCTCCGGTATGATCCTTCAGCTTGATCCGCCACTGTTCTCTCTGCCCGGGCAGCAGCTTGTCCCGGAAAGTCATGTATTCAAATGATATCTGCTTGTTTGTCCAGGGCACGGTGATTTCCTGGCTGTGAGTATAAAGCCTGCCGTCACGGATATAGGTGAAATGAATGTAAAAGCTGCCCCTGTCCTTTTCTGCGACGGGAATAGTAATCAGACGCTGGCTATTGTCGAGAGTGAAACGCAAGCTATCGACGATCCCCCGGTCTTTCTCCACTTCATACAGCACCGAAACGTCTGAGTATCCGCTGCCGATGAGCACTTTGGCGTTTTCTCCGGGTTCGCAGACGGTTTTAACCGGCACAAACCAAAACGCCTGTGGATAAGGGATGGCGCTCTCTGTGGAATTGTAAACCGTGAAATACCTGGTAACCTTGATTTCCTGCTGCTTGTAGCTGGCGCTTGCTACCAGGACGTAGGCTCCGGGCTTCCATTTGCCAAAGTTTCTGATGATAAGCGAATCCGCCGTCGCAGTATTGAAACGTTCTGTATAGACGGATTCCAAGACTTTCCAGGAGGTGATGTTATCCTCGTTGGCATAGACATCGTTTGGAAACAGCTTCAGGAACTCGCTCCGCTCCATGTAGTTGCGGTCTGGGGCTTTCCAAAGTCGTTTCTTCTGCACATGCTCTGGAGTTTGAAGGCGCGAAATGGACACGGTTCCCTGTGCGGCAACCGGTTCCCCACCGAGATTTGTGGTTTTGATGGGAATGCTAAAGCGTTTGCTTGCCAAGTCTATACCGGCGTCAAGCACGGGATTCAGGATCAGCTCCTTCTCTCCAATGTTCAGAGTAAGCGTTCCGCTGCGCGTTTCTCCGCTGATATCGGTGACGTCCACGCTGATGCTGAATGTAAAGTAGGGATTGTATTTTGTCATAGCTGTCCCGTCACCCGTTGCCAGGAATGTCAGTATAAACTCTCCCTGAGAGTCTGTAAGTGCTGTTCCATGCGCGATCTCCTTCCGTGGAGCGTCTGGTGCATGCCCCCACCACCAATTCCAGAAGGGATACTTTGCCTGCCGGGAGACTCTGTAGGAAACCACGGCATTATCGATAGCGAAGCCCGCGTAGGACAAGGCATTGCCTTTCACGCTCACATACTGGTCGAGCTTGTAGGTGCCCACCGGCGTATCGATCTTCACTTCAAAACGCGGTCGTTTATATTCCTCCACACTGATACTCACTGAAGTGTTCCCGGCATAGATGCTCATATTTCCTGTCAGTACTCCTTTCGGAGCGGTGAAAATGCAATTGAAAGTGCCGTATTCATTTGTTTTTAGCCTCTGGCTGGCGATCTTCTGGCGATTGACATCATAGAAAAACACATTAACACTTTCGTTCGGTAGCAGCTTCTGGTGTTTCTCTCCGTCCGTTTCATACAAAACTCCCTTCAGGTAGATGGTCTGCCCGGGACGGTAGATGCTGCGGTCTGTAAAGAGTAGGCATTTTTGCTGTTTGGATTGCCAATCGCCATAGGCGTGTAAGTAATGATTGTAGATCAGGAGTGAATCCGCGCCACTAATTATCACCACTCTGATATTATTGTATTTCAAATCGGTGGAAAAATAAACCCTTCCATTCGCGTTGCTGTTGCCGGACCAAATTAGGGGATATTTATACTTGGAATCGGCTCTGTTCCATTCCTGATTATAAATTTTGATCGTGGCGCCGGAGATCGGAACGCCCGTCTTCCGGTTCGCGATCAACATGCTGCCATCCGGTCTGGCAGGGTTGATATAGGAGATCTCCGTGCTGCTGAAAATGCTGTAGCCCACCACGGATCCGGCATCGAGGTTGTCGTCTTTTTCATTGGCGGCGATGATGATATAATTTCCGCTCGGCAGGCTGGTCAGCGCCAGTTCATAAGTATGGGAGCGATAGTCCTCTTCGTTTTCAAACGCGAAGCTTTTGCTCCATAGCGGCGCTTTTCGCGACAGAGCACGTGCCTTTTTGTAATCGTCGCGCCGCCAGGATTCCTCTTCGCTATATTCATCAAGTTTTGAAATATGGGGAATGCGGTAGATTTTCAGCTTGATCCCGGTCAGTTTTTTGAGCCCGAGCAACACTTTAACCGGCGCCCCGGGAAGCACATACTGCTCAGACGTAAGTTTCAGCTCCGGATGTTTGATGATGTTGGACAACGCAAAACAAGATATTCCACCGACACTCTTGGGATTAGCGTCCACTGCCCAAGCGCAGATTTCCACAGCGGATTTGTAATGCCAGCGGTAATCTTCCGAAAGATCCGGATTATAGAGGCTTGCCTGGCTATTGAAGAAAGATGCGAGCTTGTATGCGGCAAGAGCCGAAACCGGATAACCGGAATACTTCGATTGTTCCAGGCGCAGGGCAGCTTCATAATGCTTTTCGGCATTGGTTAGGGAAAAGTTTTTAAAGGCAAACTCCAGCCGGTCAAGATTCATTTCCACCAAGGCGGAGGGGTCTTTGTCATTCAGGTGAAAGCGGATCAATTCCTGATAGAGCAAGGCTGCCTGAAACTTTAGCGATAATGTGTCCGCAGATGTGATAGTCATCCTGGCAAAGCCGGCAGCGGGCTGGAAAAACTTGGTATCGGTGATGCTAAACTCCTCCGGAGGCAGGGTCAGTCCCGATTCGGAGTTTTTATAGAATTCCAGCGCGCGATGTGCCAGAAAGTCATAGAGAGTAGGCCGCAGCAGCCCTTCCTCCGCACCGCCTTTATTGATAATAGCGGGATAGTCGCCGATTTTATGTTTCTGCAATTCGGCGGCTTGTTCCAAAGACAGGCGGTAAGCGTTGATCGTCTCTTTGGCGATGGTCTTCAGATCCCAAGTGGCGATGTCATCCTGCTGGAAATTGACCGTTTCGCTACGCATACCGTAGCGCCAGCGGCTGCTTTGGTAATAACTCCAGTAAAGCTGAGCAAGCATGCTGTGCAGAATGGCGGAAGCGGGATGGGGAGCCGTCTTCAGATATTTCTTCACCTTTTCGATGGCTTTCTGGGAGGAGGATTCCTCGACTTGTTGGTGGATTAACAGTTGGTAGGTGAGCGCCTTGATTTGCTGGTCGGTCTTATCTTCTAATACGGCAGCCCGGTAGAGCGCGTCAACTTTTACGCCCATGGATTTGGGTAGGCGATCTGCTTGCAGTTTGTCGATCTCTTTCCAGGCGGATTCATAATTAAAAGCCGTCTTTGAAACGGCGCCCAGAAACGCGACCAGCCCGCAAGCCAGTATCAACATCATCAGTTTGGAATTCATGCTAACTCCTCTTTGGAATCGATCAATTCAGACACATTTGATCAGATTTATCGACGGATAACTCTTCAGCTATGCAAAGCAAACGTTGGCATATCTGTCAAGATATTTCATTGGCATAGCCGCTTTTAAAATGGGGAGACGGTTCAAAACCACCAATAATGCTCTCCTGCGGTCTCCTTCTCGATAGAACACAGACGACGCGGATCGTTATGATCTTCATGATCATTAAAAATCTGTATCGAAACAACTCGTTCACCTGTTCACCAACTCACATGGTGAGTCCTAATATAGTTTACAATAGGTTTATTTCAGTTTTGACTTAATATAAGCCTACGTAAGATATATCGTAACCAGATGATGATAAATGGCTTATATTGAGTTAAAACCATAATTACGGATCTAATAGAAGCTGGCGCGCAAGCTTCACACCCGTAATTTTTTCCTGCCAACATGAGAATTCCACGCCTCAATTTAGCTGAGACTTCGCTTTAACCCCAAACTCCCCCGTTGACATCTAATAAAAGTATTAAATCCTTTACAGGCGGAGTTTTAGGTCAAAGACTGGATTCACAGCCTTCGCATGGCCCCCCTTAGCATTACGGAATCAATACGGACTCATTACGGACTAAGTCCGTATTGACTCCGTAATGCTAAGGAGAAAGGTGGTATTTTGGACGATTCTTCCACTCACCCATTCAACCGTTCACTCGTTCACCTTTCCACCAGAGACTGTTCAAGTAAATTCCCTTAAATTTCAATAAATTAGCGTTTCGGAAATCAAGAAAAGTGGGCGAAAGGCATCCTTAGGCAGGGGTTGCTTTGAATTGACATATCGTCTGCACAGTGTACACTTCAGTAAATATCAA